>DATCTP010000334.1:0-4177 GCA_036567885.1 Anaerolineales bacterium
ATTTTCCAAATGGAAAATGGGGGAGGCAGGAGGGGTTAAGGTTGAGAAGCCGGTCCCGGTGAGGGATGGATCGGCAGGATGAACGGCGAACGAGGCGCCTGCGTAAAATCAAAATCGCTGAGCAGGTTGCCGAGGATGGAGACATCCTCACGCACGGTTGGCCGCGGATCTGGTCTGCCATCGGTTGCCGGATTCAAGCGTTGGCCGCCCACGAAAATATCTTCGATCAACTTGACATACGCATCGTGGCTCAGGGTCTGATGGTCAATATAGCCCTGCTTTGCATACGGGCTGATGACGATGCCCGGCACGCGCAAGCCGTATCCATTTTGGTCCACGTGCGGCGGGACCACATGATCGTAGAAGCCGCCCCAGTCATCCCACGAAAGGAAGATGGCCGTGCTATCCCAATCGGGTCCTTGCATCACGGCATTGATCAAACTGGCGGTCCACGCCTGGCCGTCGCTCACCAAAGCCGGTGGATGTTCGCTATTCCCACCGCTAGGCGTGATCCAACTCACAGCAGGAAGAGTTCCGTTTTGGGCATCCTTATAGAAGTTCGTAACGTTCGTAATGTTTTGCAATTGTCCGTCTTGTTTGACCGTGTCAAAGTACGGCAACGGATTCCAAATGCCGGGCGTTTTCGCATCCTGATGAACCGGAGGACAATCTGCCGCATCATTCGCACAATCAGGCTGGGTGCCGGTTTGAACATAATATTTCCAACTGACATGATTCTTGAAAAGCAAATAGGTTAAATCCGTCCAGGCATAATCGGGCGCCGGATGACCCGGCCCGTTTGGATTATTGGGATGAAAGTCAGGCGGGTTACCCGGAGATTGCAATGCGTTAATGCAACTCATCGGATCATGCGCAATACTGCATGTGGCTGACCACTCTGAAACCATGAAGAGATGCGACGGTAAACTCCAGGAGGCGTTTGGTTCGAACATGTGATCCTGCAATACAAAATTTTGAGCAAGCGCCCAGTAATTGGGTATCTCACGCGCATCATGGTAGCCCATCACATCCGTCCCGCCGCCGCCGCAATCGGGATTATCCGTCGCCGCGCAGCCCGCTTTGCTTTTCTCGGCTTCCGCAATAAAGCCATCCATCTTTCCATTGTCAATATCTTTGGTGGCATCTACTTGTCCATGCGGACCGCCATAATTCAAATCCGCAGGATTATGGAAAGGATAGACGCAGGTACCGGTTGCCGGATCATTCACGCAGACCGTGAACTTGCCATTGGATACGGGGATTCCATCTGCGCCGGGATACGTTCCAAAGTACGAATCGAATGAACGATTTTCCTGCATGATGACCACGATATGCTTGATTTTCTGCTGCGCTAGCGCAAGATTTTCGGAAGCTGTCGGCGCTGGGGAGACAACTTGAGTAGACGCAGGAGATTGCGTCGATGAATTCGAGTTGGGAGTGGCGGTTACGACAATGACCACTGGAGTCGAAGTTGGACTCAAGCCAGTCACGGCATTGCACGCAAGCAGGATAAGAATAGAGATAGCTAAAAGGAAATATTTGATTGGTCTCATAGATGGTCTCCTCGAGGTTGAATATTAATCACATCATATGAGTTCAATATTAATGGGTTGTAAACGGATTGCAAAATCTTCGCGAAACATCCTGGAGAAATGGTTTTATGCCGAGAGTGAGAGAACAACAGACTTTTAGTCCGCCCCAAAATACAATGGCTTTTTTTATTCATCCTTCGGCGTAGCGGCGGGACCGTAATTGAGCACTTGTCTCACCTGCGTGTTTCCCTCCGGCGGCCCGACAATGCCGCGCTCTTCCATCACGTCCATCAAGCGCGCCGCGCGCGTATACCCGATTCGCATTCGTCGCTGTAACATCGAAACCGAAGCGCGTCCTTCGCGCCGGATGATATCAATCGCATCGTTCAACAGCGGATCGCCATCTGTTGACGCTTCTTCCTCCCATAACGGTTTTTGTTTAAGCGGAACATTCTCCGGCAACGCGCCCACCGGCGAACCGGTCACCGCATACGGCGTGGAAGCGGCGGCTTGTGTCTTCCAGAATTCAACCAATTTTTGAATCTCATGATCGGAAACAAACACGCCTTGCAGACGAGCCGGAGCGGGCGCGTCCGGCGCTTGATATAACATATCGCCGCGTCCCAGCAATCGTTCCGCACCGGGCTGATCAAGAATCACGCGGCTATCCACACCGGACGCGACCGCAAATGCGATGCGCGCCGGAAAGTTGGCTTTGATCAAGCCGGTCACCACATCCACCGACGGACGCTGAGTCGCCAAAATCATGTGGATACCAGTGGCACGCGCCAGTTGCGCCAGACGCGTGATCGCGCTTTCCGTTTCCGTGGGAGCGATCATCATCAAGTCCGCCAGTTCATCAATCACGATCAAAAGGAACGGCAGTTTCTTTTTGCCTTCGGCTTTCATGCGCGCGTTGTAATCGGTGATGTTGCGCGCACCGACTTTGGCAAAATCGTGATAGCGCTTGTCCATCTCGCGTGTCATCCATTGAAGCACGCTCACCACACTTTCCACCTCAACCACTACCGGCGAAAGCAAATGCGGTATGCCGTTATAACCGGTCAATTCCACGCGCTTCGGGTCCACTAACACCAAACGCAAATCGTCTGGCGTATTGTTCAACAGAAAACACGAAAGGATCGAGTTCACGCACACCGACTTGCCCGAACCGGTCGTTCCGGCGATCAACATATGCGGCATCGCTTCCAAATTCGCGGCAATGGGATGACCAGCAACATCCTGTCCCAGCGCAAATCGCAATGCTGTTTTGTTGCGCTGGAATGTTTCGTTCTCCAAAACATCGCGCAACGCCACCAGCGCCATTTCTTCGTTTGGAACTTCGATGCCGACGTAACTATGTCCAGGCACAGGCGCTTGAATGCGGATGCGCGGCGCGGCGAGCGCCAATGCCAAATCATCGGCGAGTGACGCGATCTTGCTGACGCGTACGCGCGTTCGCCCGCTGCGCGTCTCGACGAAAAGCGGCTCCACGCCAAATTGCGTGATCGTCGGTCCGCGGCTGATCTCAACCACTTGCGCTGGCGCGCTGAAAGATGCCAGCGTTTCTTCAATCAAGCGCGCACGTTGATTGATGAATTCCTCGTTCACTGACGGCGCACTGCCGGGGTCGAGGATATCGTTGATCTGCGGCAAAACCCATTGAATGACCGGCGCGCTGGTCGTTGTAGTAACCGTTGGGATATTCGGCAGCGCAGCAAGAATCGGTGACGCGTCGGGAGTCTCTTTCAGCGGAGTGTAACCATTAGTGGTCGCATCCGCTGTCGGCGAGGCAGGAGGCAAAGCCGGTTTGATCCACAAAGATTTCATCCGCGTGAATGCGGTTGCCATCCCGCGGAATAAATCCTGCATGGTGATATCGAGAGTCATCGTCAACGCGATCAGGAACCATGCGATTAGAATGATGACCGCACCCCAAAATCCAAAACCAAAAAATAACAGGCGTTCAAATAAACCGCCGATGTAACCGCCGCCCGCGCCGTCATTTGCCGCTACATCTGCCATCACCGGCTGGGCGATGATGCTGTGCATGGTGGTCAACAGCCAAACATAAAGCAGAATGCTTCCAACGGTTCGCTCGAGCGAGAGCGCCGGGAGCCGTTCATTGCGGCGCAGGATCAGCCAAACGCCAAAGATAAATAAGGCAACCGGCAGAATGTAAATTCCCCAGCCAAAGATCTGACCCAGAAAAAGCATCAAGTCCGCGGTAAACAGTGAACGCGAGGAAGCAAAAAGCGTGAGCAGAATCAGAATGCCCGCAATCGCGAGAATAATGCCGGTAATATCGAGCTTACGTTCCGA
This sequence comes from Anaerolineales bacterium, assembly GCA_036567885.1. Taxonomy (GTDB): domain Bacteria; phylum Chloroflexota; class Anaerolineae; order Anaerolineales; family Villigracilaceae; genus Fen-1038. The sequence goes on from DATCTP010000334.1 coordinate 3,855, forward strand.
AGACAATCGATCCCAGAACGACGGCTCGGGAGGCAATGGCTCTGGGGGCGGCATGGCTTTATTGGATGGCTTGGCGCGCGCCTGCGCCTTCGGATGAGTTTTCCGCTGTGGTTTGCGTTTCTTGGGACGGGAGAAGAATTTAAACATTCTCAGCTACACAATATATAAAAGGGCAATGAAAAATGTATTTGTTTACCGTTGTGCCACAGGCACAATAGGTGGTAGATGTTGATAAGAAAAGCTTGATGCGAGAGGTGATGGCGCAGTGCCCGCTCGCTGGAGTTGGACCAGATAATCCAAGATTGGAATGGAATGTTGATGAC
>DATCTP010000335.1:0-7549 GCA_036567885.1 Anaerolineales bacterium
GGAAATCGCGCGGCTTTTGGGCTGGTACCGCATTCCGCTTCGCACCGCGCCGAAAGTGGTCGCGGTGGACTACCTGGCTTTTTATCAACCCTTGAGTTTTGGCGATTCCGGCGGACGGATTGATTTTGTCGCGCCGGTGCGCGGCCACGAGTTGACCACGCGCCGCGAATTGTTGAAGGATGAGTCGAATCATCCGCGCGCGAACGAAGAGTATTTCAAAATCCAGATTGGCGGCTTGGAAAAATTATCCAATCCGATTCTTGCCGATAAATGGAAACGTCTGACGTTTTTGTATTCGACGGGGGAATATCTGCTGAAAGCCAAAACATTGAACGATCTGGTTGTGAACGACGATGAGCGCGCAGTCTTATGGCGTTCTCTGCGCGAGCGCGCTCAGAATTCACAACTTTATAAAACCGATTTGCCCGAGGCAGAACTTCCACCGGAAGTATTGATTGCCTTGTTGGGAATCAGAGAAGATAGAAATGTATATGAGCCTAACTTATTGAGTGAAGGTGATTGGTAGAAATCATGACTGTTGCACAAATCATTCTTTTGGTTGTTTTATGCGTTCCCTTGGTTTTTGTGTTGACGAATCGCCTTCGGATAGACTTGGCCGCTCTGTTAATGGCAGTGACTTTGGGCGTTTTACAGTTTGCAGGTTTTGGAATTCTCGGTCCCGTAGGAACGCCGGATGCGGCGCGCAATATCCTTTCCGGTTTTGGACAACCCATTGTCTTGATTTTGATAGCCTTGTTTATCCTGACGCGTGTCCTGGAAAAGAGCGGCGTCACGCGTTGGATCGCATGGCAATTGCTGAAGGTCAGCGGCGATAAACCAGGCCGCTTGATTGGACTCTTTGCAGCCACGGCGGCTTTTCTTTCCCTTTTTATGAACAACCTCGCGGCTGGCGCGTTGGTGCTTCCCATTGCCATGGAAGTGGCGCGCCGCACGCGCATCAAACCCAGCAAGCTTCTTATTCCAGTGGCTTACGGAACTCTGCTGGGCGGATCGGCAACGTATTTTACAACTGCCAATATTATTGCCAGTACGTTGTTGGAAAATGCCAAACCTCCACAAGCTGGTTTGAATATTTTAGATTTCACTCCAACCGGCGGGTTGATTGCCATCGCGGGCATTTTATTCCTGGCTTTTTTTGGTGAGCGCTTGCTTCCAGATCGTGAACCCACCGAGGAACAGAACTTTGCCCGGCTTACAGGAAGTGAACTGGAAAAGCATTATGCAATCTCAGAGCGTTTGTGGGAGGCGCGCATTCTGCCCGGCGCAAAGTTAATCGGGAAAACCCTCGCCGAGTCCGGGATTGGGCGTGAGTGGGGTGTCACTGTGGCGGCGATTTATAAGAATAAGGAAGATGTGCTGCTGCCCCAGCCTCAACAGATCATTCGCGAAAACGATTTGCTCATTTTGGTCGGTCGTGAGGAAAAGATTAAAAAGTTGAGGGAATGGGGCTTGGATGTCCGAACCGAAAATGGCGTCAATGATTTGAGCACCAAGGGTGTCACGTTTGCGGAGATCATCCCAACGCCGCACTCGAAAGCCATTGGTCAGACTCTGAAGGAAATTGACTTTCGTCGGCGTTATCGCTTGAGCGTAGTTGCCCTGAAGCGTATGCAGCGAAGTTACCGAACGGATGTCGGCGATTTGAAACTCGATTTTGGCGATACCTTGTTGGTAATCGGTTCTCCCTCTCAATTGGAAAGTCTGCGGCGCAGTGCGGAATTCATCATGATCGAACCCAACTGGAGCGATCAACCGGTCAACCGCAAGGACGCCATCACCGCTACGGTCATTGTCTTGGGTGGAATTGTTGCATCTATTGCCGGCGCGCCGGTTTATCTGGCTATGCTGGCTTCCGCAGTACTGGCTTTGCTCCTGGGAAAATTGTCGGTGGAAGATGCATATCGTTCTGTGGAATGGCAGGCTGTCTTCCTCATCGCCGGAATGTACGTGGTCAGCGACGCGATGGTGGAGACGCATCTTGCCGACCTTCTTGGAAATGTGATGCTTCCCTTGGTGAGACCATTCGGCGCATTGGGCTTGGCCGCCGGGGCTTATCTTCTGACTTCCTTATTGACGCAAATCATCGGCGGGCAGGTCACCGCGTTGATCACCGGGCCGATTACCATCAGCGCCGCGATCCAAATCGGCGTCAACCCGCAAGCGGTCGCGGTTGCAACCGCCATTGGTTGTTCAGCCTGTTTTCTCACGCCATTTGCTCATCCGGTTAATATCCTGATGATCGCGCCCGGCAATTATACGTTCGGCGATTTCTTTAAAAGCGGATGGATGTTGACCATCATTTCTTTTGTAATGTTATTGGTTGGCATGGTATTGTTCTGGAGACTCTATTAGGAGACTTATGAAAACGCTCATCAAAAACGGAACGCTGATTACGGCATCCGAAACATATCAAGCTGACATTTTGATCGAAGGCGAGACAATTTCCCGCATTGGCATCGGACTGGAAGCGGCTTCTGCACAAGTGGTGGATGCCAGCGGAAAGCTGATCCTGCCCGGCGGCGTGGACCCGCACACACATTTTGATTTGCCGATGTTCGATACGGTTTCGTCCGACGACCATTACACCGGTCACAAAGCCGCGGCTTTCGGCGGGACAACCACAGCCATAGATTTTGTTTCGTTCGATTTTGATACGTTCAAAGAATCTGTGGATGCGTGGCATAAGAAAGCCGAGAAGGCTGCCATTGATTATTCCTTCCACATGAACTTAACCAAGTTCAATGATAAGATTGCCAGAGAGATTCCATCATTGCGGGATATGGGAATTACCACGCTGAAAGTTTTCACGGCCTATAACGGGCGTTTGCGTCTTGACGATGGCAGTATTTTCAAGGCGTTGCAGATCACAAAAGATAACGGCATGTTGGTGATGGTGCACTGCGAGAATGGCGATGTGATTGACACACTTATCCCGCAGGCACTAGCCGCAGGCCACACGTCACCCGAATGGCACGCCTTGACGAGACCCGCCTGGGGCGCGGTTGAAGCCACATTGCGGATGGCCGCCATGTCGTCCCAGGCCGACGCGCCGGTTTATATTGTCCACATGAACGTGGGCGGCGAAGTGGATATGCTGCGTTACGCGCGCGAGCGCGGCGTCAAAGTGATGGGGGAGACGTGTCCGCAATATCTGTTTTTCACCATTGAGCATTTGCGCCGTCCCGATGGATCCAAATGGATTTGCTCGCCGCCGATGCGAACTGAAAAAGATAATGTGCGCATCTGGGAAGGCTTGCATGATGGCACTTTGCAGACCATTGGCACCGATCATTGCCCGTTTTTCTTTGATGGTACGAAGCCGATTCTGTATGAAGGCAAAGAAGTTAAGATCGCCGGCAAAGAATTGGGTAGGGATGATTTCACGAAAATCCCCAATGGTTTACCCACCGTCGGTGACCGTCTGCCGATCTTGTGGACCTATGGCGTGCGCGCCGGAAAGATCACAGCGAATCAATTCGTGGAATATATGAGTACGAACCCAGCCAAGATTTTTGGTTTGTATCCGCGCAAGGGCGCGTTGTTGCCCGGCTCCGACGCCGATCTTGTGATTTGGGATCCGGAAAAACGCGTGAAGTATGGCGTGGCGCATAGCCACCATCGCACAGATTACAATTTGTTCGAAGGCTGGGAAGTGGTTGGAATGCCAGAAAAAGTTTTTTTGCGCGGCAAGTTGATTGTGGATGGAGAGGAATGGAAAGGCAAATCCGGTCAAGGTCAGTTCTTGAAGCGACACGAAGGAGAAATTCTTTAATTCAGATTTAGAAAATATGGCAGAACTTTATTGTGAAGCGCTCGTCGTTCATTGCATGGATTATCGCCTGCAAAAATATTTGAATGATTGGTTGGATAAGAATCCCGGCAGCGGAAATTATGACCGGGTTGTTATTGCTGGTGGAGTTCTTGATATTTATCCCGTTCTAAAACATATTGAATTGGCTGTCCGGTTACACAAGATCAGAAAAGTTGTGTTTGTCAATCACGAGGATTGCGGTGCATATGGTGAGTCGGGAACGTTCGATCGGCACAAAGCCGATTTGATCGAAGCTGAAAGAAAAGTCCATGCCCTTTACATGAACTTGAGCATTGAGAAATATTATTTGAAATTGGATGGAGCGTTTGAACGAGTTTATTGAGCCGAAACGTTCGCCAATAATTCTTTCAACCTGGGATGCTCGGCATACACGCCGCGATATTTTTCGGGCAATTCAGCGGCGATATGACACATAATCTCGTCTGTGAATTGCCTAAGCGCCGCGTCGCGGTCTTTCATCGGCAGAGGCGGAAGCGAAAAAGTTTTCCCGGCCCTGATCATAATGGGGGAACGGCGAAAGTGTCTCAGGTTTTCGCCGACCGCTTTATCTTCCGTGCCCGCCATCCCCGCGGGCAGAATAGGACGATTCAATTTTGCGGCGAGATAACCAGCGCCGAGTTTGCCCTCTGCCATTTGAGCGGTGAGTGAACGTGTTCCTTCCGGAGCAATAACCAGAATCTTTCCTTGCTCCATCAGATTGATGATTTTTCGAAGCGCTTTCAAATCTGGATTGTAGCGGTCGATGAAGACCCAGTTTCCATATTTTGCGAGCCAGCGGAAGAGCGCGTTCTTTTCCCATTTTTCCGCGACCGGAAGGAAGACATCGTTTCGGTCCAGGATGTAATACAGCATCGCCGCATCCAATAAGCCGAGATGATTGGTCGTGATGACGAACGCGCCGGTTGGCGGAATATTCTCAAGCCCAGTGACTTTTACATCGGCAATCAGGTTGACAAATCTGCGTAGGATCCATCGGAGAAAATTGATCATGGGATAATTTTACACGAAAAAGAAAAGCCTCGCAATTTTGCGAGGCTTTGATCATCTCCACAAATAACCGTTATCTCGCTTTTGGTTATCTTTGGAGCCATATCTCTCGAACATGCGCGAGAAGATTTCTACATTTGATGGGGACATGTCGGTGATCTGAAAACCAACATTGAATGTGCTGTAATCAATATGATCGCGCTCACACCATTTGCTTCGGGCGCCAAATACCATGAAAGGCACATTGGCGATTTCACTGGTCAGTTCGATGCGGAATTTGAAATCCACATTCACGGGAATGGGCTTCGACGAATCCATTTTGAATCCACCCGTGCTAAGGTCGGCTAAGTGACCGACGAGTTCGCCGGTCCTCTCATTCATCAACCGCATGTAATAGGAAAAAGTACGCCTGTCCAATTTTCTTCGTTCGGGCATATTCGCTTCCTTCTTATACCCAAAGTATAAGATAAGATTGGAAAAGAATCAACTGCCAGCGGAAGGTTAATCAGCTTTCAAAATGTGCGTGACCACTGTCGCGCCGGAACCGCCGATGTTTTGCGCCATGCCGATTCGCGCGCCGTCCACTTGCGTGTCGCCGCATTCGCCGCGCAGCTGCTGAACAACCTCGACGATTTGATACATTCCGGTCGCGCCGACGGGATGTCCACGCGCTTTCAAGCCGCCGCGCGTGCAGATCGGGATGCGACCTTTGGGTGTGATCTCGTTATCGAGACCCAGTTGAACACCTTTGCCGCGTTCGGCAAACCCGCAGGCTTCGAGCGAAAGCGCGGTCATGATCGTGAACGCGTCATGCACTTCAAAGATATCCAAATCCTTCGGATTGATGCCAGCCATTTCATAACAGCGTATTGCGGATTCGTATGCGGCGCGGAGAAACATCGGATCTTTTCTCGAATGGACTGCAATCGTATCCGTGTTGGATGCGGAAGCGGCGACGACAATGCGCGGCCGGTTTTTCAACGATGCAACTTTATGCGCGGGCACGATCACTACAGCCGCCGCGCCGTCGCCGGTGGGGGAAGCATCCAGCAAATTGATCGGCGTCGCAACCATGGATGATTTTTCAAACTTTTCAACCGTGATCTTTTCGTGCAGGCGGGCAAATGGATTATGCATGGCGTTGGCATGCGCATTGATCGAGAACGGCGCGAAGTCGGCGTGCTTCCATCCAAACTCATGCAAATACCGCTGCATCACCAGCGCGTTCAATCCCACGAACGAAACGCCCTGCTCGGCTTCATAATCCGCGTCGGCGGCGGTGGCTAACGCAGCAGTGACGTCATGGCTGGTTTTGTCGGTCATCTTTTCGACGCCGATCACGAGCGCCGATTCGATTTCTCCCGCCGCGACCGCCATCAGCGCCGCGCGAAACGCCGCCGCACCGGACCCGCAAGCGGCTTCCACTTTGACGGCTTCCTGATGCCACAGCCCGATCCAATCCGCCAAAAACGTGCCGAGTTGATTCTGCCCGTTGAGCAGCGGCGAAAGCATGTTGCCGACATACAGCGCATCAACTTTTTCCACGCCTGCATCTTGCAGCGCGGCAAATGCCGCTTCACCGGCGATCTCACGCAGGGATTTATCCCAATTTTCGCTAACGGATGTTTGTCCAATTCCAAGGATGGCTACTTTTTGCATGGGATTATTTTACCAACGTTGTCTATCAACAACTATCCAAATTAAACCGGAGTTGGATCTTTCATGACAAACCATAATACGAATGCCATTATTATTCCGAAAATTGCAGAAATGATGAAGGTTGTTTCGAAATTCGCCGCGTCCGCCAGCCAGCCGCCGAGAACCGGCGCAAGGATCGTGACCGGCGCGCATAAGGTGTTCGATAAACCAATATAGAGCGGTCGTTCGTCATCGCTTTTCGCGAAGCTGACGCTTAACGCAATCGGAATCGTCCAGATCGCCACCGTGGCAATCGCTTCGAGAATAAAGATGGCATAGAACCAGTTTGCCGATGTGGCTTGCCACGCAATCAAAGCGCTCAGCGCCGCGCCCAATGCGCCGAGACTCATCACGCCGCGGTGACTCCAGCGATCCCCCCAGCGACCCATCAACGGACTTAAAACAACCTGCCCAATCAGCAAGATCGCGACCATGATGCCCGCCGCGGCGTCGCTCATCCCGAATTGGCGCACTGCATAAATGATATAAAACGAAAATCCCATTCCGGCAAACTGGCTCAACATCCGCACGCCGAGAAAGATCTGGAAATTTTTATCGCGCTTCAAAATCTCCAGCGATTGGTTGAGATATGCATGGGGAAGTTCGCTTTCATTCGGCGTGCTATCCGACTCGCGCGTCATGGAAAGGAAGATGAATGAAACGCACATCGAGACAAATGTTAGCGCAAAACACAAGCTGTAGTTGTATGGCGTCGGCATCTTGTCCAGAAGCAAACCGGCGATGATGGCGGAAAGTCCGGCCATGCCGTTGTATGCCGCGGATTGTGTCCCAAAAAAAGTTCCGTGCAATTCCTTCGGCATGACTTTGGTGACCATGTTGGTCCATGGATTGGCGGCGAGTCCCGCGCCCAAGCCTTGCCAGATCAACATCAGAAATGTCATGATAAGCGCGGTTTCTTTGGTGGTAAACGGAACGCACAGCGCAACGACTGCGAGTCCAAGATACGGAACGCGCTCGTGAATCGTCATCCACAAGGTGAGCGGTTTAAAA
>DATCTP010000336.1:0-5471 GCA_036567885.1 Anaerolineales bacterium
AGGCAGCGCCTCGCTTAATCAAACGCTCCTTGCCTGGGGCATGATCCTGCTCTTTTCGATCGTTGATGTGCTGGTTGCTGCGCGTCTATTCAAATTGATGCTTTATAAAGCGCGTGCAGACGCGACGTTAGGAATGGAGTAATCTTTTATTGGTTCTCTCACGATTATCATTGGAATCGAAATGATTTAGGAGTTTTATGAAAAGAGTCGTGAACAATTTTCGTCTTTTCTGGCAAGGTGCTATCCTCGCCTATGTAGCCCTGTTCCATTGGTTGCGGCCTGTCCAATATGCGGCTTCCAAGATCATCATGCCCCTGGCGCAGATGTTCTTCTTTGTTTATTTAGGAACATATGCGACTGGAGCTGGCAACGCCAGTTTCTATATTATTGGGAATGCCATCCAAATTACGGCTGTGAGTGGTATCTTTGGCGTGACCATGTCCATTGGTGGAGAACGGGATGCAGGCACCTTGCCTTATCTCTTCGCCACGCCTGCCAATCGTTTGATGATTTTCCTAGGCCGCGCTTTTATGAATATCATGGATGGCGCTCTGGGTGTTGTGATCGCGTTTACTTGGGGAGTTGTCTTGCTTGGACTTGATCTTTCACACACTAATCTCGGCGGTCTGGCAATGACCATTCTTATCACAACTGTCAGCACTTGCGGGCTTGGCTTGTTGTTGGGAAGCCTCTCGCTTATCACGGTCAATGTAATGTTTGTTAATAACTTTGTCTATTTCCTTTTGCTGATCTTCTCGGGGGCGAATGTGCCCATCAACCAATTGCCGGTTTGGATGCAGGCGATTTCCTATGTTTTGCCTCTTACACGCGGCATTGCTGCTGGACGTTTGTTGGTCCGCGGAGCCGGCTTTTCCAGCGTTGCACCTTTATTGTGGGGAGAGTTGGGTATCGGACTCGCATATGGGTTTCTAGGCTATCTCTTATTCATCGTATTTGAAATCGAAGCCAAGCGGCGCGGCACATTGGAGATATTCTGATTCAGCTCATCCAAGTTTTTGTGTATTAGGATTAAAGTTGACCTGCTAAACGCCTGCAAGCGTTATGTTTAGCGGGTTAACATCAAGATGAGCAAAGCCGATTAAACGGGGATTGCTTTTTCTTCCGATTCAGATACAATGAAACGCTCCTGGTTGCCCAACCGGGCGTGTAGAACAAAGAATCCGAATGCAGCTATCAGGCATAGAATTCCGCCGATATACCAAATCAGATTCGGGTTGAAATTATCGAGGATGTAACCCGCCGCGCCCGGGCCAATTGCTGAAGGAATTGTCCACGAAAAGCCATAAACGGCCATGTATCTGCCGCGCATTTCTTCTGGTGCAAAATGCGCGGTCAGCGCCTGGCTGGTCGGGACGATGATCATTTCTCCGAACGTAATCACGACAATCGCCAATACGAAGAAAGTATAGGCGGAGACAAATCCAAACATACTAAAGCCTACCGCATAGAGAATTGTCCCAATAGCCATTAGTGCAAAAGGCGGGAAGCGTTTGACGCGGTTTGTGATCCAGAATTGGAACAGGACCACAGTAATCGCGCTTGAAGTCAGCAGAAAGCCATAGCCTTGTGGATTGATGCCGTGAACATTTCGCAAATAAACCGAAAGCGTATTGTATGCCTGTTGATAAACGATCATCATCAGGATGGAAGCCACGAGAAAAGCCATGAAAGCACGGTCACGCAAGGCAACACTGTATCCCGCGATGGTCTGCATTACGGACTGTGCTTTTGTTTCTACATGTTCCTGCGGTTTGGTTTCAGGCACAAAGCGATAGAAGATGGCCGCCACAATGCAACTGAGAATTGCATCGGTTACAAACAGTAGGAAGTAGGAACGATTGGCAACAAAGCCCCCAATAGTGGGGCCAATGATCCATGCCAGGTTGCCCACCACGCGCAAGACGCCGAATCCTTCCTGACGCTCCTCTTCCGGAAGAATATCCGCGACCATCGCGCTTTGTGCTGGACCCCCAATGTTTGTTAGTATCCCGATCACGACTGATAGTGGATATAGCAAAATCAACTGGTTGACCAATCCCAATGCGATCATGCTGATTGAGCCAAAGACCAGACCAGCGATAATCAGGATGCGGCGCCCAAATTTATCAGCCAATGCACCGCCGATCATGCCGCCAACCAGACCGAAGACAGATGAAATGCCAAGGATAATTCCCGCTTCGGTCATGCCTACGCCGAACTTCTGTGTGATGTACAGTGCGAAAAACGGGAAGAGGAGTGTCCCGCCCACGCCGCTGATAAAGGAAGCCAGAACAACGATCCAGAAGCGAGTGGGAAACCGGTGATAGATTTTATTAAAGTTAGGGAACATAATCGCCTTTCTTTCGCTGGCGCTTATTTTAGCATATTTGTTCTATTTGTTCCAGAAAACTTCCAGCCATTAATCGTGAACGGCGCTTTGATTATGGGGTCGGCGGAGTCGGTATTTCGTACAACGGCCACGGAATCTCTGCCGGTCCGGCGAAGCCATGTTTTTCCTGTACAAAGATTCTTCCGTGCGATGGCTGGGTGCAGCCCGGCTCATCGGTAAAAGTGATGGATGTATCATTGGTCGCTAATGCATCAAAGATGATTTGTCCGCTCACGCAATGCCACACTTCGATGATGTAATGTTGCATGGTGGGGCTTTCTTCATCGCCGGGATGCAATGGAATATCCAGCCAGATCACCTTCACTTGATTCCCATCGCGGACAACTTTCGTCACAGCCGTCGGCGGATAATACGGCGATTGCGGCAGATGCGCTGGATCGGGATAATAAATTTGCACACTGTGGATATCGCCTTGGACATCCATTTGAGATGCTTTGACCCAGCATGGATTATGTCCGCCGATGGCTTGGACATACAGCCATTGCGAATCTTCGCGTCGACCGATGACATCGAGGTTGCTTCCGGTCAATAAGCCAGTGAAATACAAATACGGTGCGCCGGGTCCGTACCGACAATTGGATGTTTCCAAAACGGTTCCGCGTAAAATAGCAAACGTCGGCGTGATGGATGGAGTGGAAGTATCAGTGGGGAATGGCGTGTTTGACGGTATGAGGGTCGGCGTTGAAGTGGCTGTCAGCGGAGGAGAAACTTCAATGGTTTGAGTAGCCGCGACCGGTGTGGACGGAAGCGACGCGTTAACCGGCGCGCAAGAGATCAACATGCACGTCAAGCCAACCCCAATCAAGATTCGTTGGAACATGGAAAATTTATTGTCCGTTCAAAGCGGCATCAATCATCTGTTGAAAGCCGGAATAAGGCTGGGCGCCTTCGACCAGTTTCCCATTGATGATGAATGCCGGCGTGCCTTGAACTCCGGCGGCTTTCGCGTCGCTGACATCCTGGCTGACTTGATCGTTGTGTGCGCCGGCGTTGAGACACGTGTTGAATTGATCGATGTTCAAATTGACTGCCGCCGCGTATTGACGCAATCTATCCGGTGCGAAATCTCCGGCATTCTCGCCTGTCCAGTTGGCGAACAGGATATCGTGATATTCCCAAAATTTATTTTGGTCCGCCGCGCAATACGCCGCGTTCGCCGCATCCGCAGACTCAGGTCCAATGAATCCGCCGACGGAACGATATTCGTAATACACCTTTCCGGTGGCAACATAATTCTGAATGATCTGTGGTTCGGTATCCTGCCAGTAATGCATGCAGTACGGGCATTGATAATCGGCGTATTCGACGATCTTGACCGGCGCATTCGGGTTGCCCATTTTGTTGCCATTTGCCTGCGGATGATCTCGGGTTGGAGGCATCACCACGTTCGCCGTTTGGTTTTGCGTTGTGTTATTGTCTTGAGGCGCGGGACTGGGATTCCCGGAGATCGTTTTATTAAGCAGTGGAAACTCCGCGAGCGCTACCGCCACGACAACGGCGATACAGGCGATCAGGGCGCATCCGCCCCCGACGGCGAGCACGATCCATTTTCGATTCGATGGCTGATTGGTTTCCGGTGGTTGAACTTGATTTTCCATGATGCAGATTCCTTTATCTATGTATTCCTCGTGGTCCTTATTCCATAATTTTATTCCATTTTGACATAAGATACCCGACGAAAATGAAAACCCGCTGCATCAGTCAAGGAACGAAGCTCCTCATTAGGAAAGTTGAAGAATGGGCTTTGACTCACCTTCTATGTGCTTACTTTGTTCCAGAATATCCTTGAGCAGTGTCAGATTTTCCTTAAGTTGTTTCTTCATCTTTTTTTCCAGGATGCCCTCGTCGGACTGGAATAAATTAACGGCGGTCGCCTGCGTGGATATATTAACCTTTGTGCCGCCGCCGACCAGTTCAAAAGTATATAAGGTTTGTGAGTGCAGCGGTCCGGAGAGAGACTTGAATCCATATTTCTCGTTTGGTTCGTAATCGGTGACCTCATAGGTGCCCTGGATTCGATGTCCCATGAAATGGCCGATGCTGCGAAAAAAAGTTCCCACCCCAATGCCGCCCTCGGAAACTTGGGCGGATTTCAAGGTTCCGTACTGCCATTGGAAATCGTTTTCCGGTGTGCTGATAAACTCGAAGATTTGTCTGATGGGCCGGTAAATGAGTTTGTTTGAGATTAAATTGATCACTTGTCTTTTTCCTTTGCAAATACAAACTTCCAATATGAAAACCCGCCATGAGGCGGGTTGGTTTTCACGGTTCAAAAGCCGGGCCGCTGAGGCTGCCCTGTACTCTGGATTTGGTCAGACTCACTTTCAATTTGTGATCGCCCAACGTGTAGGTGTTGAATCTGCTGACGGCTTTATCCGCCTCACTCTGTGCGCTCATGGTCAGAAAACCAAATCCTCTTGATTCCCCGTTGGAATTGTCCTTCATAATTCGAATCGTGGTGACTTCTCCCACTTGCTCGAACAGAGTCTTTAGCTCATCCTCAGTGGTTGCTTTGGCCAGGTTTCCGATATACAACATGACGTTCATTTTTCAATCTGCCTTCTCCGGTTTACCGGGAAAAGAAAAGCCGCCAACCCATAACAGGGTCGGCGGCCAAGATGCCACGCAAAACCAGTTATCCAATTTCAAACTGTTCTATTCGATCCAACAAAGTTCGGAGAGCTATTCTGAATAATCAACCCCGCTGCGAAACGGGGTTGATCGTCCTTTAGGGTTCAATAGCTCTTACTTAGCGCGTTCCACTTTCGGCTTCGCGACATTGACCTTCAATTCGCGGTTCGCCAGAGAATAGGCATTGAACATGCTGATGGCTTTATCGGCTTCGGTTTGTTCGCCCATCGTAATAAAGGCGAAGCCCTTCGATTCGCCGCTGTCGCGGTCTTTGACCATATCCACTGCGCCGACTGATCCGGCTTGCGCAAACAGGTTTTTCAGTTCATCTTCGGTGGTCGACTTGGCCAGGTTTCCTACGTACAATCTAACGTCCATTTTGAACTACTTTCTCCGGCAGGACCGGAATAAAAAATGCCGCCAATCCCAT
>DATCTP010000337.1:0-2887 GCA_036567885.1 Anaerolineales bacterium
CAAGGATAGCGAAGTTCTCGCGGCGCTAACTTCCCTGGGTTATTCGGTAGTCGAAGCGCAGACCGCGATCCAATCCTTACCGAAAGATGCGCCCGATGATGTGGAGGAACGATTAAGACTCGCGTTGCAAAATTTCACCGGGAAATAAAAAACATCTTCAATTGTCAGGATAATGATTTTATAAATTTACTTTAACCGGCGCGCTCATTTTGAGCGATTCCCCTTCGGCGAGTTTAACCAATGGAATCAAAACGTGGAATTGACTGCCGGGGAAATGAACTTCATCGTAACCGGGACTTTCCACCCAAATCCGTCCATTATGCGCTTCAACAATTCCCTTCGATAGTGCCAACCCCAATCCTGAACCGCTACCTTTGAATCGGCTCTTGCTCGTGGAATGTTTGGTCAAATCACCTGCTTGATAGAATTTGGTGAAGATCAACTCGCGGAATTTCGGATCCACGCCCACGCCCGTATCGCAGACGACAATCTCGACTCCGCCTTCCGTCAAATCATTCGGACGCGCGTCCACGACATGCGCCGTGATGGTGACTTTCCCCCCGTCCGGCGTGAACTTGACAGCGTTATTCACCAAATGCTGAAAGACTTTTCGCAAACTATTGGGATCGGCTTTAAGATTGGGAAGAATGGGCAAATCAATGGATAACGCCAATTTGCGATCCTTCGCCGCTTTGCTTTGAGCCAGACAAACTTCCTGAACTATATTGCCGAGATCAATTTGTTGAAGATGAAGTTGCAAAGAACGCGCATCAATTTGGGCAATGTCGAACATCGAGTCCATGATCTCGTGGAGGCGAATCGTTCCATCGTTAATCCCTTTGAGGAACGGATGGACCGTCGGATCAATGCTTGGACTTTCCATGAGCATTTCGATATAACCTTTAATGACCGTCAGCGGCGTGCGGAGTTCGTGCGAGGCAATGCTGATGAAATCGGATTTGGTCTGGTCGAGGCGTTCGAGGGCGCGGTTGGTGTTTTCGAGTTCGCGGCGGGCGCGGCGAAGCTCGTTGTTGAGGCGCATCAGGTTATCCACGAGACGCGCATTCTCCAGCGCCACCGCGGTTTGATTGCCAAGCGCGCTGAGTGTAATGAGATCATCGTCGGTATAACGATGCCCGGAAAGTTTTGCACCGAACGCCAACATCCCAATCCATTGTTTTTTGGATAAAATGGGAACATAAACTTCGCAGTCAAGACTCTTGAACCAATCGCGCTCGGGCGGAGGTGCGGCTCGAAATGCCGGAAGCAGGTCAATGTCGTATTGGAGCAGCGGGCGGCCGTCGCGCGTGAAATACGATGCGATCGGTCCGTTATCCGCCAGTTCGATGGAAATAATCTGCTTTTCTTCCACGTTCCGGACCGCGCGCAATTGATACGTCCGGAGTCCGTTCGCGTCGCGGCTTTGATCCACGAGGAAAAGAAACCCGCGTTGGACGCGCATGTTTTCCATGATGATGCCCACCGCGACGCTGGCAAGTCGTTCCATTTCCAAAATATTACTGATACTTTCGCTGTATTCCTGCAACGTGCGGCCCGCGTCGTACTGGTCAATGTGCAGCCACGCATCCACCAGACGGCGCACCAGGCTGAGCAAAGGCGTGAACAAGATCGCCAGCAGCAATGAGAAGACCGCGCCGAGGAACAACGGATTAAAGAATGGCAGGGCGCGGAAGATCACTTCCACAAAACTTACGCCCAGCACATAAAAGGTCATAACCAAAAATACGGTGATCAAATAAACCAAAATGCGCCGCATGATCTGACGGACGTCCGGCAGATAATGTGTCAGCGCAAGGTAACCCATCAATGCCGCTGCCAGCAAACGGAGCAGATTGCCCGGGATTTCCACGCCCGCCAAAATCAATCCATCATTTATAGCGATCAAAAGAAAAGTTGGAATCCAATAAACCAAACGATTACGCAACAGCGGCTGACGCGATTTTTGGTACGCATCCATCACGGCGATTGCCGCGCCGATTATAAAGACCAGCCAGCCGACAACGGCCCACATGACTCCGAGACGGTCGTTGGTTAAAACAAGATCGCCGCTCGACCAGACCACATGTGGGAATTGCATTTGCTGATTCAAAACAACCACCAGCACAATGCCAACAACTCCGCCCGTGATCAGCCAACCCATCGGCGAACGCCGCATGAAGACATATGCCGTGATGGTCATCAAAAACGCCAGCGTGAGCGCGCCATACACTTCGATGTCCCCGAACGCAAGAGCGCTGAATTGAGATAAACTACCGCCGCGCCAGAATGCTTCGAAGATTCCCAGCCCGGCTCCAATCAGCGCATATAAAATAATCAGCCCGGCGGTCATTTCCTGACCTTCGCGGCGCAGGAAAGCGAAGAGCATGATCGGCAGGTATAGAGCCGCAACGACGGAAAGCAAAACAAAGGAAGTCAACGCAGGATCGAAGGAAGCCATTGGATGGCAAAAGTATACCCGAATTCTTTAAATGGTATATCATTGGGAATATGAAACCCATCTTTGAATTCCACGTTGCGCGACAAGCGCGGCAGAAATATCAATTCGATGAGACTCTTTTCGCGACGGATGGACGCGTCGTTCTTTCGGACTTTTCAGCGGCGCGCCGTTTCGCTGAACGAATCTACGCGGTCAGCGGACGCGTTATTCCCGCCTCCGATATTTACGCGCTGGGCTTGATGGATGAAGTCCTGCATCTCATCATCCGCCAATACGAGAAACAGAATCCCGGCGTAATCACGCGGGCTTTGGATTCTTTGCAATCCAATCTCGGCGCGCGTCTCGAGGAAACATTGTTCAAATTCATAGACGAGTTTCCGCCCGTTAGTGTTTATCAAGGAAAACAAACAATCGAAGAATATTTATCTC
>DATCTP010000338.1:0-3082 GCA_036567885.1 Anaerolineales bacterium
GCCAGACTCAGTTCGGCACGCAGAACAATCAGTTGCTTCACAAATACGATGATGAACCTGGTTTGTGGATGAATACCAAAGTCGCGGCAGCTCAGGGTTTGAATAACGGAGACATGGTCTCCGTCACGAGCGATATCGGTCAGATATATGTCAAGCTGATCGTCACGGAAGCCATCCGCCCCGATTGCGTTTACATGCAACCCGGGTATGGCCACCTCTCGATGGGACTCACAACAGCATACGGTCTTGGCTCCAGCGACTCGGATTTGCATCTTACTTTTACTGATCCAATTAGCGGTGGACAAGCTCTCAGTCAGACATTCGTAACGGTAAATAAGGCTTAACGAGGTAATACCATGACTGATATACAGAACATTCAACATAAGACTTTTCTTTTCGACGCCACGCGCTGCATTGACTGCCGAGCCTGTATGATCGCCTGCAGTGTAGAAAACAAAATTGACATGAACAAGACGCGCATCTGGGTCGCCGGTGTTGGACTCATGGGCGAATACCCAAATCTGGACCGCGCCTCAATGGTGTATCACTGCATGCACTGCGAAGAACCTGATTGTCTCTCCGCTTGTCCAGTCGGTGCTTACAGCAAGCGCGAAGATGGCCCGGTAATTTACGATCCAACCAAGTGCATTGGCTGTCGCTACTGCATGAACGCCTGCCCGTTCGGCGTGCCGCACTTTGATTATGACAAAGGCCTGATCGAGGGCGCGTTCATTGACAAATGCACGATGTGTCCACAGCGCATCGACATCGGCCTGGAACCGGCTTGCGTGGCAACCTGCCCCACCGACGCCTTGATGTTTGGTGAACGAGCCGACCTCCTTAAGGAAGCTCATGCCCGCATTGCCGCGCATCCTGACCGCTACATTAATCACGTGTACGGCGAAACCGAAAACGGCGGAACATCTTACTTGATCCTTTCGCACGTTCCGTTCAGCGAATTGGGATTGCCCAATCTCGGTCCAACGCCGGTAAAAAAGGTCAGCGAAGCGGTGATGGAAGTTACGATTCCGTTTGCGCTTACCTGGGGCGCGGTTCTGACCGGCATCACAGTCGGCGTGCATCAGTTCAATAAAAGAAAAGAGCGAATTGCAGAAGAAAAAGCAAAGTCGGAGGAAGCAAAATGAAAATGCAAATTAATATCAACCCACGCCTCCGCTTAAGCCCTCTGGTTTGGATTCTCCTAACCTTGATGGGTATCGCCTTTGTCGTTGCGATGATCCGTTATATCTATGGCATTGGCGCCATTAGCAACTTGAGTTATTCCTATCCGTGGGGCTTCTGGATCAGTTTTGATTTGTTCACCGGAGTCGCCATCGGCAGTGGCGCGTTCGTTATGGCTGCCACCGTTTATATATTCGAGCTAAAAGAATTTCAACCGCTGCTCAAGCCTTCCGTACTGACCGGATTTCTCGGCTACATCATGGTTGTCATTGCCCTGCTGGTAGACCTCGGTCATCCCGAACGAATTTGGTATATGATGATCCATATGAACGGCACTTCGGTCCTGTTGGAGATCGGTATCTGCGTCATGAGCTATCTGACCGTGCTTGCCATCGAATTTTCGCCGGTTGTGTTTGAAGGACTCAAATGGCAGAAAGCCGCGCACACCATCCACAAATTCATCATGCCGTTTGTAATCATCGGCGTTGTGCTTTCTACTTTGCACCAATCCTCACTGGGTTCGCTGTTGCTGATTCAGCCTGCCAAACTCTATCCGCTTTGGTGGACGCCCATTTTGCCTATTCTCTTCTTCATCTCAGCGGTTTCCATTGGCTTGGCAATGATTATCTTTGAGTCTTCAGTCAGCGCCCGCTATTTCCATCGCAGTTTGGAAACTCATCTTTTGGAAAAACTGGCAAGAGCCATTCCGATTGTTTTGGCGATATATCTGATTGTGCGGTTTACGCAATTGACATTGGCTGGCGATCTGCAATATCTTTTCAACAGCGGTTTGATGAGCATTTTGTTCTGGGCAGAGATCATCATCGGTTCGGTCATCCCGTTGATCCTGTTCTCCATCAAACGCATCCGGCAAAGTCCCAACGGATTGCTAATCGGAGCGATCATCCTGCTTTTCGGGATGATCTTGGATCGCTTCGATGTCAGCTGGTTCGCCGTACGGCATCCCGATCCGTTAACCTACATTCCCAATCTAATGGCATTCAATGCGCATTACATTCCATCCCTGCCGGAGCTTTCCGTTTCTATCGGCATCTTCTCCGCCGGCATCCTCGCCTTTGGACTAGCCGCCAAATACCTGCCGCTCTTTGAAAGTGAAGAGACCGAACACAAACTGACCGCCAAATCTGCTGGAGATTGACCTTTCCGAAACTTTAACTTGTTGGTAGGGTAGGTCACGTTTGAAACGTGACCTACTTTTTATCTAGCCAACTTCAAAAGTGACTGATTTTATAGACTATAATTTTTCCATGCGCCCAACTTTCTTTCACCACCTGCATCCGCCGACCATTCCGGCAAAGCAATCGCGCTGGCGATACACACTTGGCGCAGGCGGCACGGCTGTATTCCTGATGCTCGTTTTAGGCGCAACGGGCATCCTCGAAATGTTCTATTACATCCCCACGCCTGATCAAGCCGCACAATCCATTCAAACCATCAGCTACCTTGTCCCATTTGGCGGATTGATTCGCAATATTCATTTTTGGGCCGCACAACTCCTTTTGATCGTCACAGCTATTCATCTTGTGCGCGTGGTCTTTACCGGTTCGTACGCTCCGCCGCGCCGTTTCAATTATCTGCTTGGACTGGCGCTATTGGTCTCCGCCATTCTGATCGACTTCACCGGTTATATCCTCCGCTGGGATCAGGGGATTCAATGGGCTTTAGTGGTCGGGACAAATCTGATCAAAACGATTCCACTGATCGGAAATTCGCTCTACATCGTTCTCATTGGTGGGACCCAGCCCGGACTTCCGACATTGATCCGATTCTACGCCTGGCACATTTTCGGACTTACACTGGTTGCGATCATTTTCATGGTCTGGCACGCCTTCCGTGTGCGGCGCGACGGCGGGATTGCCGTCCCACCTTCTCATCTGCG
>DATCTP010000339.1:0-5080 GCA_036567885.1 Anaerolineales bacterium
GGCGCGTGAAGTCGCGACTGGTGTCGCCAGCTTATTGGGCGATGTGCCCTTGATCGGATTCAGTTCGCCAGCCGGATTAACGAACTCGGGTCAGCATGCAAATTCCGTAGTGCTGGCTTTGCTCAAAGGTGAATTTCAAGCCGAAGCGCATTGGCTTCCCGGATATGCCCAATCGGGCCGCGAGACCGCCGCGCAATTAATGCAATTGGCTTCAGCAAATCAGGATAATATAGCCGCGCTTTTGTTCGCCGACGGTTTCAACGGCGATGCCGAACAGTTGTGTGCCGCGATCCAACCAGGCTCGATCTCGTTCGCGGGCGGACTTTCAAGCGGCGATTTGCATACCGGCAACACCTATCAAATGGCGGATAATCAAACCGGCACCGGTAGTTTATCCGCGGCGTTTTTGCGCGGCAACCTGCGCGTGGGAGTTGGATATGCCCATGGCTGGGATCCGGTTGGAAGTCAATTTCGCGTGACGCGTTCGCGCGGCTTCTGGCTCCGGACCTTGGACGGGCGTCCGGCTTCAGAAACGTACGCGGAACTCTTCGGTTATCCCGCGCGCGACTGGGCATCCCCGCCGTTGAATTATTTGGCGCGTCTCTATCCACTCGGCGTGGAACAAGGCGATGAATTGGTGGTGCGCGCTCCCATTCGCGTCGAAGCTGATGGAAGTTTCCGCATGAACGCCAATGTCCGCGATGGGATCGATGCTTATTTATTGGTGGGAAGCAACGCGGCTTGCGAAAAAGCCGCCGGTCAAGCCGCGCAACAAGCCTTGCTGGCTTTGGGGAATGCCAAACCGTTCTTTGCACTCGTGTTGGTGGATGTTGCCTGGCAGATGCTTCTAAAAGCCAAGCCGGGCGTCGAGATTGCCGCCGTGCAGGATATTCTTGGTTCATTCGTGCCGATTGCGGGCGGCTATACTCTCGGGCAAATCGTTCCAGGTAAAGAAGGAAACTCGCCGCGTTTCCTGAATCAGCATATTGCGGTGATCGTCTTCGGGGAAATTTCTTCTTAGTTTTTAATCCGCTGCCTATTTATTTACTCACCTTACGCAGTCAACTAAAAATGGCGTAAACTTTGGTGATGAGCGACGAAGACCTGCTGGATCTATATAGTGACTTCTTGGGAGTGCATTCGGACAGACACACCGGAGCTTTTGCAACGCGAACGGTGGTGGGCGAATCAGACGATAACGCCAACACTTTCCATTATCTATACGATTAAAAGTGGTGCAACGCGGCTTTTCTATGATATGGTCGTAAACGCCGGTCAAACTCAGGTATCTGATTGCTCGGAAAAAATGTTAAAATCCATTTTATGACTCAAGATTGGAGTATCCATGTTTCGACGCAGACCCGCTATGCAAAATGACGTATTAAGCACTTCGCAGATCGAAGTGCTGGCAAAAGCCAACCAACTGGCTGCCAATAACAATTCCGCGGACGCCGCACCGCTCTTTGCGGAACTGGCGCGTGAACTGGATGTGCCTCGTCCGCGCCGCGCCGCGAACCTCCATGCGCGTGCGGCTCACGCCTATGCCGATTCAGCCAATGAGCAACTCGCGTTGGCGCAAGCGCGCAGCGCGTTGACGATGTTCATTCAATATCGGATGATCAATCGCACGCCAGTGTTCTTCGCCAATATCACACGCAAGTTCAATAACAAAGGCATGAAGAATTCGGCGAGCGCGCTTCAGAACGAATTTGGGAATAGAGTCGGACCGATACCGCATCAACCCGCTCCAGGGTCCGCGAAGCGAGGCGTTCTGCCAACAAATTGTCCGAAGTGCGGCGCGCCCATCCATGGCGACGAGGCAACCTGGATTGACAACCAAACTGCCGAATGTGATTATTGCGGGGCATCCATCCGAACCACCCATTAATCATCCGAGCATGACCATGGCATATCAGGCTCGGACTTTTACTCATTCATACCAATGGACTATTCATATTCCATGATAGTTATGTTTTAATACATTCAAGGATCATACCGACAAAATCATCAAAGGAGAGAGATATGGTACAACCCGCACAAAATGAAGCAGTCGAACGTTTGCAGTGTAATTGGTGCCAGGGCATCAATCTCAAGACCGCGTTGTCTTGTCAGTTCTGCGGCGCGCCGCTTGACTTGAAAGATGTGGTCAGTGAATCAGGCTGGCGCGAAGCCCCGCGTCTGAAAGACATGACCGAGTTCCATTTCTTCAACAGCACATGCCAGGTCGAAGGTGAGATCGTGCCGGTTGCGGAAATCAATTTGGGACAAGGCGATGGCGTTTATTTTGAACATCATGTGATGCTTTGGAAAGACCCGACGGTTCCGATGTCGGTTCTGCAATTGCCGGGCGGAATGAAGCGCGTATTGGCAGGGATGCCATTTATCATCAGTGTGGCACAAGGACCGGGGCGAGTCGCGTTCTCGCGCGACGCCACCGGCGAATTGGTGGTCCTTCCGCTTCATCCCGGAATGGAATTGGATGTGCGCGAACATGCCTTCCTGCTGGCTTCGGCGAATATCACGTATTCCTTCGAGCGCATCAAGGGATTGCGTAATATTTTGTTCGGCGGACAAGGCATGTATATGGATCGCTTTGTGACCGCTAATCAATCCGGCTTATTGCTTTTGCACGGATATGGCAACGTATTCGAGCGGACATTGAAACAAGGCGAATCGATTCTAGTTGAACCGGGCGCGTTCCTTTATAAAGATTCCACCGTTCAGATGAACGTTCAGATGCAGCAATTGACCACCGGTTTGTTCGGCGGAACCGCCATGAGCCTCGCGCAAATGGTCGGACCCGGAAGAGTCGGCATTCAATCCATGTACGTTCACCATCACACGGATTAAGAGGCGGATATGGCGACACCTTCTGCTAGAAGTTATACCTGCAACTGGTGCGGCGCTGTCTCAGATGGAACTTCTTTAAGTTGTCCATCATGCGGCGCGACCATCAATGTTGCAGAAATCGTCACACCTACCGGCTGGATCGAAATGCCGGGCCGCAAGGACATGGCAAAATTGCAAATCGGAAAATCATCGTGCCAGATCGAAGGACTTTACGTCCCCGTCGCGGATTTCAATCTTTCCGCCGAAGATGGCGTGTACTTCGCTCACCATGTTTTGTTATGGAAAGAAAATTCCGTCAACATCAGCATGATGTCCATGAAAGGCGCGTGGAAACGAGCTTTTGCAGGCATGCCGATCTTCATGACGCAAGCCAAAGGTCCAGGACATATTGCGTTCTCACGCGATCTTCCAGGTGAATTGCTGGCGCTTCCGCTTCAACCGGGTCAGGCTGTGGATGTGCGCGAACATTTCCTGTTGGCCGCCACCGATCAAGTGGATTACGGCTGGTCGAATAGCAACATCTGGTTCACCACGCGTGTTCAAAAAGGCGACGAAACGGAATATGAAACACATTATCCACTCGGCATGTTTTTGGATCGCTTCTCCACATTCAAGATGCCGGGGTTGTTATTGCTTCATGCCTCCGGCAATGTATTCGTTCGTCAGCTTGCACCGGGGCAATCCATCTATATCAAGCCCACCGCGCTGATTTTCAAAGACCCAACTGTGAGTATGCAACTGCATTTCGAGAATCCACACAGCCAATGGAATCTGTGGATGTCTTATAACCAGCGCTATTTGTGGCTGCGCGTCACCGGTCCCGGGAGGATCGCAATCCAATCCGCCTTTGAACCAGTCGAGGATGACGGACAAACCATAACCAATCATTCGCCTGCCACGCAACAACAGTGGTAACCAAATTAAATGTCATTGCGAGGAGCCGCGCCAGTTGAGTAGCGAGCGACACTTGCCCTGACGCAAGTGCAGGTGAGCGAGCATACCGAAACCAAGCGGCGACGTGGCAATCACTGCGGACAGATGGTATCTGTCCGCAGTTTATTTTGGTTATAATCTCTTCAATGCGACGCTTCTTACAATCCCCCAAATTAATTCCACTATTTTTTGCTCTGATCACCGTTCTGTCCTACGGACTTCTGCTTCCCCTCACCGGTTTCTATTGGGATGACTGGCCCTTCGCATGGGCTGCAAAATTTTTGGGTCCATCGCAATTCATTCCATCCTTCGCGGGCTTCCGACCTTTTCTCGGACCGATCTTTTTTCTTACCACCAGCCTGATTCCATCGAATCCGATTCTATGGCAAATCCTCGCGCTGATCATTCGCTTCATCGCCGGACTTTCAGCTTGGTTCGCGTTAAATGAAATTTGGCCCCGCTATAAATTCCAAACGCTGATCGCATCCTTACTATTTTTAGTTTTTCCTGGATACAGTCAGAATTGGGTAGCGTTCACACATATCAACCAAGAATGGATCCCGTTTATCTTTTATCTGCTTTCCTTTGGATTCACCGCCCGCGCGCTTCGTAATCCGACAAAGAAAACAACCAATTCCATCATCGCTTTGCTTCTGCTCATTATTGGCGTTTTTCCCACTGAATATTTCATCGGGCTTGAGCCTCTGCGATTTCTATTCATTTGGGTCATCATCGCCGATGAGACAAAAGGCTTTTGGCCACGCTCCATCCAAACGCTAAAACGTTGGTGGCCGTATCTGCTCATCTGGATGGTGGATGCTGTTTGGTTGGCTTATTATTACAAATCGGGCGCATATGTTTCGTACGGCGTAACTGCGACGCGACATGCGCTTTCAATCCCAGCTTTATTGCTCGCATTCGGCGATGCCTTTTGGAAAGCCGGATTCTATGTTTGGGTGCAGGTGCTAATATTAACCACGCAAGCCGTCACTGCGCCAACCAGTTTGCTAACCTTTATTTTGATTCTGCTTTCCTTTCTTTCGATTGCATTTTACATTCTACATCTTGAACTTTTTACCCCCCTCCATCTCCCCCCAAATTCTTTGAATTTGGGGGGAGAGAAAGAGTGGGGCACTTTTGCAATCTCCGCCATCCTCATCGGCTTCATCGGTATCCTGCTTGGACGCGTTCCATCTTTCGCCGCGGGACTCCCGCTCACCTTGCAATCCTCCTACGACCGCTTCATGATCTCGATGATGCTTGGTTCAAGTTTATTTATTACGGGATTGATTGACCT
>DATCTP010000340.1:0-2090 GCA_036567885.1 Anaerolineales bacterium
ATCAAGGATTGGAATCCGTTCAGCGAAGATTTGATTCAATTGTTGGATGAAAGAAAGTTCGATTCAATCGTCGGCGTTGGGCATTCCATCGGCGCAATCGTCACATTGCGCGCCGCGCTCAAATATCCAAATCGCTTCCGCGCCTTGGTGTTATTGGAACCCGTTCTCTTTCCGCGTTACTTCATCCTGAGATGGAATCTGATGCGGGCATCGGGACAAGGTTATCGCTTTCATCCGCTGATCAAGGGCGCGCTCAAACGCCGCCGCGAATTCGACGATCTCGAAACGGTCTTCACCGGCTATCGCAGACGAAGTATTTTCCGCTTCTTTTCAGACGAAAATTTGCGCGCGCTCATCCAAGGCATGACCACACG
The DNA here is from genome assembly GCA_036567885.1 of Anaerolineales bacterium. Lineage (GTDB taxonomy): Bacteria > Chloroflexota > Anaerolineae > Anaerolineales > Villigracilaceae > Fen-1038. The sequence continues at coordinate 375 of DATCTP010000340.1, forward strand.
GAAAGCGGGCGGCGGTCGCGAAGCATCCCCGCAAGGGGGCTTTGAATTAGCGTACAGTCCCGAATGGGAAGCGCGGATTTATCACACCGGCATTTGGCATGATTGGGAGTTATGGAATGGCATTCAGCATCTTGAAATTCCAACTCTGATTATGCGCGGCGCAGAAACCGATACATTTTGGGAATCCACCGCCCGCGCGGTCCAGAAAAAGAATCGTAAAATCAAAATCGTCACGTTGGAAAAATCCACGCACCTGTTGCCGCTGGAAAAACCGCAGGAAGTCTTCGAGATCACAGAATCTTTTTTAAAGGATGTGTTATGAATGGGTTAAATTATTCTTCGGCTGAATTGATGATCATCAACGCCGCGCGTTTGTTACGCGATGGCGATGTGGTGTTTGTCGGCGTGGGACAACCGAACCTCGCCTGCAATCTCGCCAAACGGACTCACGCACCGAACTTGGTCATGATCTATGAAGCGGGCGTGATCGGAGCGGAACCGGCGCGCTTGCCGCTTTCCATCGGCGACCCGACACTGGTCAGCGGTGCGTTGTCGGTAGTCAGCATGTACGATATTTTCACGTTATATCTTCAGCGCGGCAATGTAGATGTCGGTTTTATGGGCGGCGCACAGATCGATAAATATGGAAATATCAACGCCACTGTAATCGGCAAAGATTATTCGCATCCGAAGACGCGCCTGCCGGGTTCGGGCGGATCGCAGGAAATCGCGGCGTGGGCGAATCGCTGTTATCTGATGACGCCGCATCAAAAGCGCCGCTTTCCCGAAAAAGTTGACTTCATGACCTCGGCTGGATATTTGAATGGACGTAAAGAACGCGAAGCCAGCGGTGTGCGCGGCGCGGGAATGTTGGCTGTGGTGACTGACATCGGAATGATGGAACCCGATGAAAATGGCGAACTTGTTCTGACCGCACTTCATCCAAATCGGACGGCGCAGGAAGCAAAAGATAATACGGGTTGGGATTTGAAAGTTGCATCAAAGTTGAAGACAACCGAGTTTGTCACTGAAAAAGAACTCAACATACTGCGTAACGAATTAGACCCAAAGGGGATTTATCTAAAAGGAAGTTAATTTGAAAGAATCGATCAGCCCTTCCAAACGTTCGTTCCTCGCCTCTATTTTCATCTCCCCTTCCGAGCCGCGTCTGCGCGCCGGCTGGCGATTACTGATTCAAACAATCTTATTAATTATCTTAAGCATTGTTGCCGGACTCATATTTTTTTTCGTTCCAACATCGATGCTTTCTTCTTCCAGTTTGCTGATCGGTGAAGTCGCAGAGCTATTTGCTTTCGCCGGCTCGATCTATATCGCTCGCCGCTTTCTCGACAAGCGTTCCTTTATCAGCCTCGGATTCAAGTTGGACAAACATGTAATGCTTGATATTCTCGCAGGCATCGTCATCACGTTCGTTATGATGGGCTTGATATTTATTGCCATGCTAGCCGTTGGCTGGCTTAAATTTGAATCATTTGCCTGGAATACCGATCCAGCTCCCACGGTGATCTCTCAAGTCCTATTGTTCTTCGTTGTTTTTATCCTCGTTGGCTTCAACGAAGAACTTCTCGCGCGCGGTTATCATCTCCAAACCATTGCCAGCGGTCTAAATTTATTCTGGGGAGTCTTTATCTCGTCCGTCATCTTCGGCGGTTTGCATCTCGGCAATCCAAACGCCACTTGGGTCAGCGCGGCGGG
>DATCTP010000341.1:0-7156 GCA_036567885.1 Anaerolineales bacterium
GTCGAAGGAACAGGTGCTCTTCCCGCCAAAAGCAGGAAAGCATTTGGAATCATTGCAAGAAAGGATCGTGTACGATGGCTAAGTGTGCTAACTGCGGCAAGACAACCACCTTTGGACATAACCGTTCATTCTCTCTGCGCGCCACCAACCGGGACTTCAAGCCCAATCTCCAAAAAGTGACTCTCCTGCAAAATGGGCATAAGGTCACAAAAGTGTTGTGCACCAAGTGCATCAAAGCGCTGGGCAAGTCAGCGGCATAAGCTTGCGCTAAAAGCGTTTGTCTTCCCAACACAAAGGTCACGGCGAATTTCAAGCCGTGATTTTTGTTTAATACCTTTTACATAGAAACACGCAACGCATTAATCCCCGCTTCAATTCCTTTGGGATGGCTGAAGATCGCTGTGGCCGAGACAAACACATCCGCACCTGCATCTTTCATTTTGGGCAATGTTTCCACCGAAATACCGCCGTCCACTTCGAGATATGCGGACGAATGAATATCATCCAGCATTTTACGAATCTGCGCGACCTTTGAAACGGTCTCCGGCATAAAGGCTTGACCCGAAAACCCCGGGTTGACACTCAGCACAAGCACCAGATCTGCCAGAGGCAACACCGATTCAATTGCCGAAACCGGCGTAGCCGGACTCAACGTCACGCCTGCCAAACAACCCAGCGATTTGATTTGCTTTATCGTTTCAGCCAAATGCGGACAAGTTTCAACATGAACCGTTAAATGCGATGCGCCAGCTTTCGCAAACGCTTCGAGATAACGTTCCGGTTCCTGGATCATCAAATGGACATCCAGAGGAAGTTTTGTAGCCCGCTTGAACGTCGCCACCAGAAACGGTCCCATCGTAATGTTGGGGACGAAATTTCCATCCATCACATCCACATGAATCCAGTCTGCGCCCGCGGCTTCGCAGGCGGCGATGGATTCCTTCAATCGAAGAAAATCGGCTGAGACGATAGATGGCGCGATCAAATATTGGTTTGTCATTTAATCGGCGGGTTGTAACTAAAGTAAACCCACATCCAAAACGGAATCAAACCGCCGACTGCGATCAATGCCAACAAACCCAAGCCAATAGCCATCCAATCAATATCAATATTGGAGGATGATGAGTCAGGTTGAGGTTCAGCGACCGGCAGAGTAGTTTCCGCTTCCCACATTGGCGCCGGTGCGATCTCGGATAGCGGCGTTGAGGCCGGAGTCGAGGTTGGTTCGTCGCGTTGGGTTCCGAATTTCATCAACACGCGCCCGAGTTGATCCGCAGTTCGATAACGCGCCGAGGGTTCCTTTGATAAGACTTTCAAAATGATTTCTTCGAGCGCTTCGGGCAAATCGGGAATATATTCGCTCGGTGGGATGGGAGTGGCTTCCATGTGCAAGCGCGCCAATTCCTCAACAGTGGAGGCCGTGAACGGAAGCGTGCCCGTGATCATTTCGTAAAGCACAACGCCCAGCGAATACACGTCGGATGCGGGAGTGGGTGCTTCGCCCGCGGCTTGTTCCGGCGAGAAATATTGCGGCGAACCCCAAATCACATTCGTGTGTTCTCCAAGGCTCACGCCTGCCATGGCGCGCGCGATTCCAAAGTCCGTTACTTTGAGACGATTATCGGGCGTGACCAGCATGTTGTGCGGCTTGACGTCGCAATGGACCAGTCCAGCGCGATGAGCATAACCGATTCCGGCGCAGGCCTGGACCATCAGCGGAATACATTCTGCGACCGTGAAGCGGCCGCGCTGGCGAAGCAGTGACTTCAAATCTGTGCCGGGAATCAGTTCCATCACGATGAACAGTTGACCGTTATCGTTGCCAAAATCATAAACGGTGACGATATTCGGATGCGAGAGATTGGCCGCCGCCCGCGCTTCGTTGCGAAATTGGTTTTCAAACTCGGGGTTTTTGGAATGATCGTCGCGCAGCACCTTGATCGCAACATAACGCTCCAACATCAGGTCGCGGGCGCGATAAATCTCCGCCATGCCGCCGGACGCAAACTGTTCCAGCAATTGATAGCGGTTGAGAAGCAGATGGCCCTCGTCGGTTTCGAGCATCCGTAAAATTATACTCCACCCGTTATAATCAATTGATGCGTAAAGGCTTGCTTCTCTATAATCCCGCCGCCGGACGCGTGCCGGTTCGCCCGTTTGTGCGCGGCATCGTCCGCCCGCTCGAATCAGCGGAGTGGCAGATCGAAGTCGCGGAAACCTTGAGCGGACGTCACGCCACACAAGTGGCGCGCCAAGCCGCAGTCGAGAAATATGATGCGGTGTTCGCCATCGGCGGCGATGGAACGGTGGGTCAAGTCGCCAGCGGCTTGATGAATTCCGAAACCGCGCTGGCGGTCTTGCCGGCCGGTACGATGAACGTTTGGGCGGCGGAAGTGGGCATTCCGGTTTTCGATTGGTTTCATAACCGCGCATTGCAACAAAATGCGCGCTTGCTTTCCAACGCAAAAACGTATCGCATTGATGTTGGGATTTGCAATGAACAGATGTTTTTGTTGTGGGCCGGCATCGGCGGACTCGATGCGATTGCCGTCAACCAAATGGAGCCGCGCTCGCGCTTTGCCAAATATGTTTCGGTGCCGCAATATGCCGCGGCGACGGTTTGGAACGCGGCGATCTGGCATGGCATGGATTTGCGCGTCTGGGCGGACGAACAACGCGTGGATGGACATTTTTTGCTGGCGGTCGCGACCAACATCCGGCGTTACATCGGCGGCATCGCTGTGCTTTCGCCCAACGCGTATGTGGATGACGGCGAAATGGATATGTGGCTGTTCAGCGGCGACAATATGGCCGTTGCCTTTCGCCACTTTGTGGACCTGTTTGCGGGCAACCATTTAACCAGCGACCAGGCGCGGCGACTGCCGTTTCATTCCATCCGGGTGGAATCGGATACCGCTTTCCCAATGCACCTGGACGGCGAACCTTTGCTCGGCGGGACCCAAGCCGAAATCAAAATCCAAAAGCAGGCATTGAAAGTCATCGTTCCGTCAAAAGCGTTAAAATTACTAAAGGAACAACGAGAATGAAACGCATCATCGAATTCATCGCAGGCAATCCCTGGAGCTTTTTGCTTTTAGCTCTTCCATTGACTCTCGCCGCGCAACTTTGGCATTGGCCGCCGGTCGCGATCTTTATCTGCGCCGCGCTGGGGATCATTCCACTGGCGGCCTATATCGGCGAAGCCACGGAAGACCTTGCATCTTATACCAATCCGCGCTTTGGCGCCTTGTTGAATGCAACCTTCGGCAATGCCGCGGAATTGATCATCACCATCGCGGCGGTCAAAGCGGGATTGATCGAATTGGTCAAAGCCTCGATCACCGGTTCGATCATTGGCAACCTTTTATTAGTTTTGGGATTCTCCATGCTGTCCGGAGGAATTCGTCACGGCACACAAACATTCAACAAACGCAATGCCAGCCGCAATGCGATCCTGCTTGTGCTGGCTGTGGTTGCGCTGGTCATTCCATCGGCGTGGAGTCAAGCCATCGGAACGGAAGGCAATCCCAAAGTCGAGGCGTTGAGCGTGGGCGTGGCAATCATCATGATCGCGTTATATAGTCTCGGTTTGATCGAAGCGTCGAGCACAAAAGAAAGTCCGATATCGCATCGGTTGACGAAAAACGATTTGCCCGGCTGGACATTGAGACAAGCAATTTTTATTTTATTACTTTCCACACTGGGCATGGTTTGGCTGAGCGAAACCCTGGTGAGCGCGACCCAAGCCGTCATCGCAAGTTTGGGCGTTTCGGAATTTTTCCTCGGCATCATTCTCGTGCCGATCATCGGCAACGTAGCGGAACATCTTGTGTCGCTGCAATTGGCGCTCAAGAACAAAATGGATTTGAGCGTCGAAATCGCCACTTCGTCCAGCCTGCAGATCGCATTGTTTGTCGCGCCGCTCTTGGTTTTCATCAGCCTGTTGCTTGGTCATCCATTGCAACTGATCTTCAATCGCTTCGAATTGCTGGCAGTGCTGACGGCGGTGGTTGTATCGGCGCTGGTTTCCTCCGACGGCGAATCAACATGGCTCGAAGGCGCGGGACTATTAGCGGTTTACTTGATTCTCGGATTGGGATTCTTCCTTTTGCCATGAAGCGAAAAAGTTTGATCAACCTTTGGACGATCCTCGGAGCGTTTGTCTGCGCAGGATTTTTATTGATCGTCACCTGGATTGGAATTCAATGGATGCATCCGCATCAGCCTTCGACGGCGGGTTTTGCCGCCGCGGATTTGACCGTGATTCCACTGCCCACTGCCACCGTTCAAGTTTCAACGCCGACGGTTAATCCGAATCTGGCCGCCTCGCTGACGGCACAGCCGAATCAAATTGCAATCAACTCATATGTGAAAATCAGCGGCACCGGCACGGACGGTTTGCGAATCCGCTCGGCGCCGGGCCTCAACAGCGATACCGTTTTTCGCGGCGAGGAGTCGGAAACGTTTATGGTGAAAGACGGTCCTCAACAAGCCGATGGGTATACTTGGTGGTATCTCGTCGCGCCATACGATAGCACACGCGCAGGCTGGGCTGCCGCAAATTTTTTGGCGGTGGTGCCTTCGCCATAAATTATCGTAGGACGGCGTCCGCCCAGGGCGAATGCCATTCGCCCCTACAGGAGAAAATAATTGTGAATGAAAAACCAACCAATATTACAGTCAATAAAAAGACGCGCGAGTTCACCATCAACTGGGATGACGGACACGTCAGCGTTTATCCGTTTGGACTATTGCGCGCGGCGTGTCCGTGCGCCTCGTGCCGCGGCGGCCACGAGAACATGAAGTCCGAGCCGGACGCGGAAGTATTCGCTGTTCAATTGGAAGATTCACCGATGACACGAATCAACGACGTCAAAGCCGTTGGGTCGTATGCGTTGACCATCGTCTGGGAGGACGGCCACGATTACGGAATTTATAACTGGCATTATCTGCGCGCATTGTGTCCGTGTGAAGAAGATCGAAAGAAATATGGAAAGTAAATTGAGGGTCACCTATTTGGGTGCCCTCAATTATTATGGTGTGCTCGTTGGCGAGGAAGTTTGAGTTGGCGCGGGCGTCAACGTTATGGTTGAGGCTGGAGTTCCAGTAGCGCCGGATTCGGTGGGCGTGATCGTTTCCGTCCCGCCCGCAGACGTGGGCGTTCCCGTTGTCAGCGCGGAAAGATGCTGGGTCGCATCGTCGCGCATTTGTGAGGTCATCACATCGGCAGGCATGGCAAGTAAAGACTGCCACGCCGTCATCGCATCTTTGGTGTCGCTGCGTTTCTCTTGAATCAATCCGGTCCAATACAATACCCGCGCCTTTTGCTGATCCGTCTGTGCCAGCGCACTGGTCGCCCCAATGTGCAGGTAGGCATCGCCGTAATGTTGTTCCATATAAGAAAGCCGCAACAATCCAAGATTGGCATCGAATGAATTTGGGAAAAATCCAATCGCTTTGCGGATGTCGTTATCGGCAGAGTCGGTATTATTCAATTCAAGATACGAAAGTCCGCGAGAAAGATAGGCTTGGCGTTGGGTGGGATCGAGCGCAAGAGCTTTGGTGCATGCAGTGACCGCATCTTGATAATCACCAGTCTGTTCATAGGATTGTCCCAACAACGCGTACGCGTTTCCGTTCGTTGAATCATAAGTAATATAAGTATCCAATGGTTTGATCGCATCTGAATATTGGGCATTGGCGACGTACGCCTGACCAAGGACAAGATAAGATGGCAAAAGCGCCAGGTCAATTTGGTTGGCTTTTTGAGCGGCGGCAAGCGCTTCGGAATTATTTCCCTGCGCCAGATACGCATGGGCGTAACCCAATTGAACCAGCGCCGAATCGGGCATCCGCTTGCTGGCCACGTCGAGGTCGCTCAGCGCCAAATCCGGCTGGTTATGATACAGATAATAATTAGCGCGCTCGAGATAAGCTTCGCCGTAATTTGGATCATCCTGAATTGCAGTGGCTAATAATGCGGTGATGTCCGTATTTGGATCGCGGAGCAAATTGGCGCGCGCCATGCCGAGATAAGCGGGAGCAAAGTTCTGGTCAATGTGAAGCGATGCGGTATACGCGTCCAGCGCGTCTTTATAATCGCCCTGCAAACGGTACGCCTCGCCGATGTCATAGGGAATATCCGGAGCCGTCGGTTCAAGCCCTTCGATCTGCTGCATATTCGTAATATACGTGGCCCAATCGCCTTTTTCAAGCGCGGCTTTCGCGACATTATATTGATCCTGGGATTGCGGCGCACGCGGCGTGTTGACATACAGTGGAGTCACCGTATAAGAAACGCCAAGCGTAGCCGCCAAGGAAATGGAACCCGGGGTTGCCAAGATGGGCTGTGCAGTTTCATTGACAAATGTTGGGGTGAGGGTGAACGTGGGCGATGCGCCGGGCGTGTTGCTCGCAAATACACGGAAGAGGGAATTGGCGTTTTGGCGCGGCAACAGAATCAAGCCGCCAACGGCAAGCCCCACAATAACAATCCCCGCCGCCACAACCAGCGCCAATCGCACCACAGGATTGGATACGCCTTTCGGCTCAGGCTGTTCATGTGCCAGTAAAAGTTTCTCTTCCCAGGCGCGCGCACGGTTGAGCGGGAACGGCTGGACGGTCTCGTCGGGTGGAATCGCGCCGAGCAGAGTCAAGCCGCGTTTAGCGGATACATTTTCCGGGTCGAGTTTGAGCGCCGTTTCCAGACAATAGATGCGCTCCTTGTTCGTTTCCACCGAAGCGCTCAACCACACCCAATAGGTCGCATTGTTTTGATCCGCTTTCAACAGGCGCGTCAGAATATCCTTAGCGCGGACTTTATCGCCGCCGCGCAGCGCGCCGACCGCATCCTGAAACATCGTATCTTGAGCGGATTCTTGCGGAACGTCTCCAGCCATAAGTTGATTGTAGTATAGGGACGGGAAAGAGACAAGTGGAAACTGTTTACAAAAGAGAAAAATGATTTTTCGTCCTATTAAATAAAAACGTTCCATTTGAGAATAGCCCAAATGGAACGTTTTTGGATTGCAAATTATTCTACATAAGCCTCTTCGCCAAAGAGGCCTTCATCCAAACCGGCGACTTCGATCTTTTCAGGCACGCGTACCGGCGTAATCAGATTTACAAACTTGAGGATGAGGAAGGTCAGCACGAA
>DATCTP010000342.1:0-5004 GCA_036567885.1 Anaerolineales bacterium
CTATTCCCATCCGCTCCGCCGATCCCACCAGGATTGGAATATCATCCACCGCTTCCGTCGTTACCGTAAGCTCTTTGCTCATGCTCCGAGCTTACCCCAATTCTTAAATCAGGTCAAAACATGAGCGAACCGAAAGTAATAATTCATGGCAGCTATCGCACATTGAACACCTAAAGAACTATTCATGTACGAAAAAGCATCGGCTGCACGGCGATTATTCTCACGACCCATGCGGGTACACCAACTCACTTCTATATCTTGCAATTTCTTTTTTGCTTCAAGAATCGACGGGGCGTCAGGATATAGTTGCATAAGTCTTGCTATATAACTATAAGCTTCTTGAAAGCGATCCTCTTTTTCAGTGGTCAACCAAGCAGTCGCAACTGCCTTATCTGTCCAAGCATCTTTATCTTTCGGGTTAATTTCTAAAATTGCATCGCAATATTTAACGGCATCGGCAAAGTTACCAGCGTGGAAAGCGGTTTTCTCCAATTCCACAAACTTAGAAATTTTCTCCCGCTCTGTAGCACCTATGCTTTGTGGAACAATGATTTTCGTATGACAAAAGGAACATTCTGAGATACCCTGACTATTAGGCGGGCTCATGGGACTTCCACAAGATGGACATTTTAGATTAATGAAATCAGTCATATGCAAAACCTACTCTCCCGTCGGCACCCAGATATTCTTCACTTGCGTCGACTCATGCAAAAACTCGTGACCCTCGCCTTGCTCGCGATCCATCCAAGCGCGCGGCAAGCCATATCCAACCCACGTGCGCTTCATGTTGGCGGCAGATTCATTTTCAACGTGATAACTGCCTTCTGCTGATCCAAAGTACCAAACCGAGTCCACATCTTCATGTTGGACGAGAGTCTTCATCAAATGATCGCGGTCACCGGTGACAATATTGACCACGCCGCCGGGCACATCCGATGTATCCAACACTTGATAAAAATCTGTCGCGCTCAATGGATATTTTTGACTCGGAATCATCACGACCGTATTTCCGCGCGCAATCGCTGGAGCCATCAACGAGACAAATCCAAGCAACGGATATTCATCGGGGCAAGCAATGCCAATCACACCAATCGGTTCATTGACCGCGACCGTGATGCCGCGTAAAGTTGTCTCTTGCACGGTGCCGCCATATTTATCTGACCAAGCCGCGTACGTAAATAATCTTTCGACTGCCGCATCCACTTCGGCTTGTGCGGATTCTGGCGTGCGTCCCGTCATCTCGACAATGCGTTTGACAAACTCTTCATTGCGCGCGTCGAGATTCTCGGCAATGAAATATAAAATCTGCGAACGGTTATATCCATGCCGCATTGCCCAACCGGGTTTCGCCAGATGCGCGGCGTGCGCGGCTTCGACTGCGTCACGGATATCTTTGCGATTGCCATCGCCAACTTGACCGATCACTTTTCCGTCAGCGCCAAGCACTGCCATCGTATAAGCGCCATCGGGACGAACTTGCTTGCCGCCGATATACATCTTCGGTGTGCGATCAACGCGGGGAAGACTCTTCGACTGCGCTCCTTCGTCGCTCCGCTCAGAGTGATGCACCGGCGCGGGACGCGCCGGAATATGTTCGCCCCACTTCTTCGATTCGTCCAATTTAAACTCCGGGCGCGGACGATCCATCCATTTCGGTCGCACATATTCAAACAAACCTTCTTTGCCGCCCTCGCGTCCGAAACCGGATTCGCGATAACCGCCGAAGCCCGAAGCGCCATCGAAAAGATTCGTCGAGTTGACCCACACCGATCCGGCTTTGATCTTGCTCGCCACATCCAGCGCGAGATTGATGTTATCGCTCCACACGCTGGCGGCGAGTCCATAGCGCGTGTTGTTCGCAAGTTCAATCGCTTCGGCGGGAGTTCGGAATGTTAAAGAAACCAAAACGGGTCCGAAGATTTCTTCTTGGACGGTGGACGCCGCCGGATCGAGTCCGGTGAGAAGCGTGGGCTTATAAAAGAGTCCCTTCGATGGCAACTGAATATTCGGCTGATAACATTGCGCGCCTTCGCTCACGCCGGTCTTCACCCAATGATCAATCGTATCCCATTGAGTCTGATCAACGATTGCGCCCATGTCAATCGCTTTATCGAGCGGATCGCCGACGCGCATATGTTCCATGCGCGCTTTGAGTTTGCGGATGAATTTATCCGCGACGTTTTCCTGAACGATGAGACGCGAGCCTGCGCAACAAACCTGACCTTGATTGAACCAGATCGCATCGACCACGCCTTCAATGGCTCCATCCAAATCGGCATCTTCAAACACCACGAACGGACTCTTGCCACCAAGTTCAAGCGACAACTTTTTTCCTGAACCCGCGGTCTGATGACGCAATGTGCGACCGACATCGGTTGAACCCGTGAACGCGATCTTATCCACATCGGGATGCGTGACGATCATCGAACCGGCGCTGCTGCTTCCCGTGATGATATTGATCACGCCCGCAGGCAATCCCGCTTCGGCGACGATCTCTGCAAACAACAACGCGCTGAGACGCGTATACGAGGCAGGTTTGAGCACAACGGTATTGCCCATCGCAATTGCGGGCGCGATCTTCCACGCCAGCATCAGCAACGGAAAGTTCCACGGGATGATCTGTCCCACCACGCCGACCGGCTGATAATCGCGCAGTTCGGTTTCCATCAGTTGCGCCCAACCCGCATAATAGGAAAAGTGACGCGCAAGCAAAGGCACATCAATATCGCGCGACTCGCGAATCGGCTTGCCATTGTCCATTGACTCCAACACCGCCAAGAGACGATGATGTTTTTGAATATTGCGCGTAATCGCATACATATAACGCGCGCGGATTACGCCAGGCGTCTTGCTCCAAGATTCGAATGCAGTGCGTGCCGCAGCAACTGCTGAGTCCACCTCCTTTTGTCCGGCTTGAACTGTTTCTGCTAGTAATTCGCCGTTCGACGGATCATGAGACGCATAATACTTCGCGCCCTTGGGCGTGACCCATTCGTTATTGATGAACAAGCCGAATTTGCGATTGTGTTCATCCAGCCACGCGTTGACCGCGGACGGAGATTCCGGCGCAGGTCCGTATTCCATAGTTTTGAAGATTTCAAGTAAGATGGTCATGTTTTTGCTCCATTCCGATTTAAGGCTTAAAGCCACAGATGAACACAGATAAACGCGGATGAGGTTTGATGAATTATGGCTTCAGGGTTTTCCACGAGTCGTGAGGAATGATTCGTTTGATTTCAACCTTTGGACGATAAAAGTTGACAAGCAGACACACGGGCAAACCTGTAGCGCGTAAATAATTTAAGCATTGTGCGGTATGAACTTCGTCAAGAAGTTTGACAGCTTTCAATTCCACCAGAACCAATTCTTCCACCAGTAAATCCGCGAAGTAATCTCCGACAACAACGCCTTCGTAGCGAACCTGAATGGGAAATTGTTGTTGTACTCGCAATCCAGCTTTTGCAATAGCTATTCCATTTGCATTCTCATAAACTTTTTCGAGAAACCCACAGCCAAGAGAGTTACTGACCTGATACAGGCATCCAATTACCCTTTCAGTAATTTCATTTACCTCCATCAATTCATCCTCCTATCTGTGTCCATCTGCGTTTATCTGTGGCTAACATTTACCCCATCGGCATATGATGTTTGGCAGCGTAGTGACCCGTGATGAAGTGATACAACTGCCGCTCGAGGTCGGTCAGCAAACTGCTGGCGCCAATGCGGAACAGGTTATTCATCAGCCATTCATCGCCGAGTTCTTCCTTCATCAACGATTGCCATGCCATCGCCTGTTTGGCAGTGTTGATTCCACCTGCTGGTTTGAAACCAACTTTATAGCCGACGCGTTCCAGATAATCACGAATGGCGCGCACCATCACCAAACTAACCTCTAAAGTTGCGTTGACCGATTCTTTTCCGGTCGAAGTCTTGATGAAGTCCGAGCCAGCCATCATCGCAACCAAACTGGCTTGATAAACTTGTTTGAGCGTGCCGAGATCACCCGTCGCTAAAATGGTTTTCATGTGCGCCGAGTCGCCGCAGGTTTTGCGGAACTGTTTGAGTTCATCGTAAAGCGATTCCCAATCACCGGTCAATACATGATTGCGTGAGATGACCACGTCAATTTCGCGCGCACCCGATTCGATGGCTTGCTCGATTTCCTGAATGCGCTGTGGCAGTGGAGTCTGTCCGGCAGGGAAACCTGTCGCAACGGAAGCAACGGGAATTCCAGAACCTTGAAGCGCTTCGACCGCATCTTTGACGCGACCTGAATAAACGCACACCGCGCCAACGGTAATTCTTTCATCGCCGACGCCCAGTCTCTCCAACATATCGGGGCGGATCGGTTGCTTGGCTTTGGCACACAGCCGCTTGACGCGTCCGGGCGTATCGTCGCCAGATAAAGTCGTCAGATCAATGCAGGTGACGGCGCGCAACAGCCAGGCGGCTTGCCATTCCTTTTTAATGGTCCGCCGCTTGGGCAAAGATTCGACGCGTCGTTCCACCGCGCTCTTATTGATGTGAGCGCCCATCACCCAATCCAAGTCAAGCTCCATGCCAGGATTGCGCTGCTGATGAACGGTTTCTAAAGTTTTCTGAAAGTTAAGAGTGGCCATTTTCTCTCCACTCTCATTATACAACTTGATGGAAAGCCGGTTGTGATAAGGGATGAGCACAATTTCTTCACCATCGAATCTGCGAACACGGAGAAAATAGAGAAGAGAATATCTGTGGATCAAATCAATAGCAGCCGCGACGATAAAACGATGTGGGCATTGGTTTTACTTGCAATTGTTGTTTGGGGTTTGTTCCGCTTCCTCCCCACCCTCACTGGCAACGATGAAATTGACGGCCTCATCAGCGTAATGCTTGGTCTGTATATCTGCTCGAAGCCTGCGACCCATATTGTAGACTTGATGATCTTGGGGCGCGACATCCGTCATTGGATTTCGACGATCCAGTCGAACATTGGATGGACGCTGTTGAATCTACTAGTGCTGT
>DATCTP010000343.1:0-5444 GCA_036567885.1 Anaerolineales bacterium
ACTCTTTTAAAAACTTTTCCTTGTTCGCCGAACGCGCCGTCTTCCCGCTGGATGTTTTCAAAATCCATTTCGGTCCGACAACTTTCACATAACGCAATGCAATCGCGGAATTCTTGGTCACATGCTGGCGAATCGCATCCGCGACTTTTTCTTGTTCAGCAGGATATTCCGAATCAACTTCGGCGATGATGACCACATCTTCCGTCCCGGCTTCCTCATCGAATATCCCAAACGCCACCGAACGTCCTGCATGAACACCGGGCACTTCGTATGTTAAAGATTCCAAATCCTGCGGATACACATTCTTTCCGCCCACAATAATCATATCCTTCTTGCGGCCAGAGACAAACACTTCCCCATCCGAGATATACCCGTAATCGCCGGTCAAATACCAGCCGTCCAAAAACGCCTTCTTGGTCGCATCGGGACGGTTGAAATATCCAGTCAACATGCAATCGCTTTGTAAAGCAACTTCGCCGATCTTCCGTTCAGGAACATCTTTCCCATGTTGATCCAAAATACGGACGCGCGTGTTCGATAACGGCTTGCCGGACGACATCATCTTCATCGCCGGATGACCATCCACTGCCGGACGCGCGACTCGTTCGACCATGAACGCTTCACGGTCAATCTCCTCGACTTTGGGCGGCCGCGACAGATCGGATTGCGTCACGCCGAAAACATTTTCCGCCATTGCATACGAGCATTGAAGCGCTTCAAGTTTCAATCCATATGATTTAAATCGATCATAAAAAGCCTGATGGCTTTCAAATCGAACCGGCTCCGAACAATTGATCACCGCGCGCCACGAGGATAAATCCACACCATCCAGATTTCGATCGCGAATCTTTTGCGCGCAAAAATTGAACGCAAAATTCGGAAGCCACGAAAGCGTACCTTTGTATTGCGAAACGGATTGCATCAATTTATACGGCGCGCGCACCCAATCGAACGGTGAACTCAACACCAATGGAATGCCTGAAAGGATTGGCATCAGAAAGCCGGCAATCAGGCCCATGTCATGATATAGCGGCAACCACGAAACAACTACATCGCGTTCATTCAAATTCAGGGCGCGGCCGTACGCATCCAATTGATTGAAAACTGCCTGATGCGAAAGCGCCACACCCTTTTGCAAACCCGTTGTCCCCGACGAATGCTGAAGCAGAACAATATATTCCGATGAACGTTCCATGCCGGGCAGGAAATCAAAATCAGGATCAGATTGCGGTTCAAGTTTATTCGTCAATATCACAGATCGGACTGAATCCCCTTCCCTGAGCGCACTACGCACTTCGGATTCAAATTCTGGATAAGTCACGATGGCTGTGGGCATGGTCACAGAGATCAAGGCAGCCAGGTCAGTACGATAACGCTCGGGCGCAAGTTTCTCCGTCAGGAACGGCATGATGGACGGGATCGCGCCGTTCAGGATCGCGCCCCAGAAGGAATAAACCAAATCTTCGCCATGTTGAAGAATCAATACGACCACTTCACCGGGTACAATTTTCTCGCGGGCATAGGTGCGAGCATAAGCAGTTGCGCCGCGCAACAATTGACGGTATGAGATCGGTATATCCGGTTGACTGGAATGCTGAAGAATAACAGCGACCCGTTCCGGGTCCCGCGAATGAAGCGATTGAAGTTGCTGGGAAAATGTGGTCATTTGGCTTGTCGAGATTGAATCAACGTTGCCAGTTGATCCAGCGTATCAAATGTCTGTGCGTTCAATTCCGTGTCGTCAATATGGACACCGAACGTATCTTCGACAAATAGCGCCAAGTCCACGAGACTGAACGAGTCGACCAAGCCGCTCGAAATTAGTGGCTCATTGTTTTGAATCTTGCGTTTGGGCTGTTTCAAAATTGATGCTGAAACGTATTCGCCCACGATGGATTGTATATCGCTCATAACTAATTCCTTCCTTTCAATCTTTTACTTTACTTTCGGCCACGGAATGATTTTATAGCTCGATCTGCAAGCATCCCAGCAAACCAACGGGGAATCCTTTTGCAGGAAAATGGTCTTCACACCCAATGGCCCCTTATATTCCACTTGAACGTAATTCATTACCGCCCATTTGAAAACCGTTTGATCGCCCCACGAATAATATTGAATGTAGGTGGGACGCCGTTGGATGATGGAATAATTGAGATCATATTTATTATGGCCGGGGACGCTGATCATGCCGCTCCAACTCACGGCGCCAGAAATATCGGGCTTGAGGCGGGCAATATATTTATCTGATTTGCCCAGAAAATCTATGGCATAGCGATCCGCGTAATAAGGGACAGTGCCCGCCCAAACCACGCCGATACTTGCCGTAGGCGCGGTCAGCGCGTTGATGGCGATGGCGGTATTGGTATTTACGCGGCTGGCTGTCGACGCGGCAGTTGGATAAATAAGAAGATCGTTGTTCAAAAACGGCCAATTGACCAGCGCAAGTGAAGCAAACACCAAAACAACCGCAAGGGACGGACTTAACGTTTTGTGGCTGGCAAGCCAAGTCCAGCGTTGGATCAAGCCAAGTGCGCCAAGAATTGCAAGAAGAAAAACCATCGGCATGGAAGGAGATAAGATTCGCCAAAGCGGCCAAGGATCGCCGCCAACGTAAATCTGATATCCGAGCGCCGCCAACAAAAAGGAAAAAAGAAAAGCCTTGGTACGATTGAATTGAATCAATAGCCCAAACACGGCGAGCAAAATAACGAGCGCGCTTTGTTCCAAAAATGGAATTACAAAGCCTACTCCACCGATCAAGCGGATATGAAGACTGAAATTCCCAAGCTTGAGCGCATATGTGTTCGGAAGGAGTTCTCCATAGTAAACGTATCTGAAAATTGTGTGACCAATGGGAAACAATGCCAGAAACATACCAGCATATAAAATTTGAAGGAATTTCCGGTCGTCTTTTTTATTGAGCCATGTTTCCAGCGCGATAAAAGCAAAAATGATCGCAACCGGAATCATCGCATCATCGCGCGTAAGATAAGCCAGTCCCGCCGTTATAACTAAACCAACCAGGTCTGAACGTTTCTCTGTTTTCAACCAACGCAATGCAAAAAGAACCGTTGCCAGAATCAATAAAGCCAACAAACCGGTTTCCATACCCAAGAGCGACCAGTAACTCAATGGATAATAGAAAAGCGCACAGGCAAACGCGACCAAACTGACAAGTGCTTGATGTTGCTTTCCTTCCATTATTGAAATAGCAATGGCTCTCGTTAGAAATGCTGATCCGAGGACGGTTGGTATTGCAAAGATTTGCGCCGCAAGCGGAGTTAAGTTCTTGTTCAGAAAGAACGAAGCGAGCGACATCGCAAGCGTCATCAATAAATTGGTATATCCCTCCACGCGTTCGCCGGCATTCCAGACCAACCCTAATCCATGCGCAAAATTCCAAGCATAGCGCATGGAAATCATGGCATCGTCAAAGAGCGAAAAGTAGCGATGTCCATCAATGGCCATGTATGAGTTTCGGTAAATAAAGAAGGAAGCCCAGACAATATAAATACCCGAAATAATTAACGGAATGATAATTTCTTGTTTAATGTTTTTCAATTCATGCTCCAGTAGCTCTTCAGATGAAGAAATATTAAAGCAACCATTAAGCCAGACCAAACAGTTTCAACATTGCCAGCCAAGAGATAGCAGGCGTTGATAAATTGAAAAAGAGCCATCCAAGTGCAACGTAGTTAAACGTTATAAATACATTGAGCACGTTCATGATTCTCTGGCCGCGAGGCGACTGCGTCCAAGCCGGCAACCGATTACGGATAAATTCGCTCCAGCGATTATGAATAAACAAACCCGCGCCATGCCACGCGCCCCACAGAACAAAGTTCAACGATACACCATGCCATAAGCCGATCAAGATCATGGTGCTGATTTGTGTGATGAAAATAATGATCCAAACAGAAAGTTGCTTTCCGCTTCGCAGGGCACGCGTCAGCGGATTGAAGAAATAAGAACGGAACCACTGCGTCAACGTCATGTGCCAGGAATTCCAGAATTGCGTCAGGTTCGGTTTAAGATACGGGGCGGCAAAATTTTCAGGCAATCGGATTCCCAGTATTCGTCCCAGACCAATCGCAACATCGGTGTATCCGCTAAAATCAAAATAGATCCGGAAAGCATAAGCGTAAAGGAAAAGCCACAGCCAGCCCGCGCCTTTGACTTGAGACACGAGCACGTCGCTGATGGAGATAACCGCCAACAGATCCGCCACCACAAATTTTTTGAACAAGCCGACAAACAACCGCGTCCCCGCGTCGACCCAATCCTCGTCGTCGAGCGGAAGCGGCGCTCTTAATTCCTTGACGAACCGTTCCAAACGATCAATAGGTCCCGCCGTAAACGATGGGAAGAAAATCACGTAGTTGACATATTCCGCCAGGGTTACAGCAGGCAGACGACCGGATTGTCGATCGCGGATGGTGTGCATCAAACGAAACGCCAGATAAGAAAAACCCAGCCAACTGAACGCCACTCCGGCCGTATTTGGATTCTGCCCGTGCGAAGTAGAAAGATATGTCAGCGCAAGATCCGTCAGCTGAGGAGTTTTCAAAAAGATAAAGATCAAGATGATCGCGAGAAGCGCGACAACTTGTAATACCCGGTGAGATTTTTGCCAGCGCGTCAATAAGAGAGTCACAGCCGAAATGATAAACAAAACAATAAGGGTCAATGTCAACGACGGCGTGGTGGACATATAAATCTGAGTTAGGTTGAAGTGGCGATTCAAATCCATCAATAAAACAATGCCCGCCAGAATTGCAAATGCAGGTGCGTTCTGCTTCAAGCCACGCACTTCGGGAGTGGAGGTCAACACCCAAGCGAATACAGTCACAGCCAATGTCGCAACCGGAAGCCAAAACACGAGGCTCGTAAACGGTTCCAGGGGCTGAAGCCAAAAGATGACAAAAGCGCTCACCGCAAGCAAAGCTAACTGACGGCCTTTGGGCAGGCGGCCCAGAACCAAGGCAACAACCGCAAGAATTGAAATTTGAAGAATGGTCAAGCTAGAACCCCTGATAGATCCATGTCGGTGAAGTATCGGCGGTGAAGATGACCAGCGCAATGAGAATCAGCGCCAGCATCAAGGCGAGAAAATTCTCGCGGGTAAAGACGGCATCACGAATTTTTTTCCACATAGATTCTCCTAAGCATTTTGTCGAAGATAGGTTTCCATAAACGCATCCAAATCACCGTCCAGCACGGATTGCGCATTGCCGACTTCATATTCCGTGCGATGGTCTTTGACCATCTGATATGGATGCAACACATACGAGCGGATCTGACTGCCCCATTCCGCCTTGGTGTATTCGCCGCGTAACACGGCGATTTCCTGATCTTTTTCGGCATGCTTAATTTCCAGCAAACGCGCCCGCAAGACGCGCAACGCATTTTCTCGGTTTTGCAATTGCGAGCGTTCGTTCTGACAC
>DATCTP010000344.1:0-4050 GCA_036567885.1 Anaerolineales bacterium
TGGAATAAGGAAATTGAATGGTTTGTAAAGTGCGATTCTATTATTATCTTGGGAGTGGGGACATTCGATTCTGAAAGGAGGCACACTTGTCTTGGAAGAATCAATTGCGAAGCAACTCCCTGCTATCGCTGAAATTTCACTTTATCTGCCTTCTTTCCATTCACTCTTACCAACAAACCCTTTGATTAAGCCCTGAAATTTTAATTTTCTCGGCGAGAAAATAAAAAATCTCAGCAAGAAAAATTTATTTTCGCCGAGATTTTGATATAATCAGGTTGAAGTTCCACCATTCCATCCTTGCATTTGGAGGGAACATGGCTTCAAGAATTACCGCCATCCGAAAGTATCGCCCCGAAATCAAACGAATGAACACCATGCAGACTTCAGAACTGGTCGAGGTCATCGCGCAGCGCACCAATCTGAACGAGGGCGAGATCCGCGAGAATGTTTATGAGTTGCGTGACGCCATTTTGATGGCGCACAAACGCGGGCAGGCTGTCAAGGTGGAAGGGCTGGGAACGTTCACTCCCACCCTCCGCATGGACGGCAGTTTGGATATTCTTTTCCGCGCCGGCCCGCGCATGCTCGACCAATTGAACAACACTGAAAATTTCTATGCCGCCATCCTGAACAAAGCCAACATCGGCAAGTCGGCGCAGGATTTGATCGCTCAGTGGAATAAGGAACATCCCGATGACCCGGTGAATGAATAAACCGGTTTGTATCTTAGAGATACATTGAAGGTATTGAAATAAGAATGACAGACTATCTTGCGTTTAGCGGAACATCTGATATACTCACTGCCTAGTAAAGTTCCCCGGCCCTTATCAGTTGGAACTTCGAGTTCAGCAAGTCCGAGATGCAAGGCTAGTTTGATCAATATCTCTCAGCATTGAGATGTTCGTTTTTCAGTTCGACAGCCCATTCGTGATTTACTGAAAATCAAAATAGAAATCAGCAGATTCAAAGCAACTGTTTTGAATCTGTTTGACTATGCCCAGTGCTTATGAAGACGCCGAAATCAACATAAGCTCTCGGGTCCATGCAATGGAGTGAAAGCTCCATTCTGTTCGATTATCTCGTTTCCAGATGGTTCCATTATGGAAAACGCATCCCGCCGAACTTTGGGCGGGTGTGCGGCTATTAAGTTTTGTCTAACGCAGGAGTTGAGATCATGGAAGTTGTCAGTTGGTGGAAGTTCTTCAATTTTTCTATAAGTTTCCTGGGCGTGCTTATTCAAATTCCAGCCTGGGGCGCCTTTTTCTATTATTTTTCCATTTCGCTATCGGGTTGGTTCCGACGCAAGGAAGTGGACGCGAAACAATTCCCGGCGGTGAATCGGTTCGCGTTGATCGTTCCGTCTCACAATGAAGAAAAGGTTGTGGGGAAGATTGTCGAGAATCTCAAAGCCATCCAATATCCGCGCCAGCTTTTCGATATCTTCGTCATCGCTGATAACTGCACGGATGGCACGGCGCGGATCGCGCGTGATTCCGGCGCAATCGTCATGGAGCGCTTCAATAATATTCAAAAAGGGAAAGGCTATTCCCTCGAATGGATGTTTGACCAACTCTTTCACATGGATGTTCACTATGACGCGGTCTGCATTTTTGACGCCGATAATTTAGCGTCTCCCAATTTCCTGACAGAGATGAACAAGCAGCTCTCGATGGGGCATAAGGTGGTGCAAGGTTATCTCGATAGCAAGAACCCGTTTGATTCGTGGGTCTCTGCCAATAACTCGATTGCCTTTTGGATTAGCAACCGCATGTATCAACTGCCGCGCTATTATCTGGGGTTGAGTTGCGTGCTGGGTGGAACCGGCATGATGATCGCCACCGATGTCTTACAGCAAATCGGCTGGGGCGCTACCTGCCTGACCGAGGATTTGGAATTCACCGTCAAGGTTGCGTTGAAAGGTATGAAAGTGTATTGGGCGCACGAGGCGGTGATCTATGATGAGAAGCCTCTGACGATGGAGCAATCATTTCATCAGCGCGTGCGCTGGATGCAGGGTCAAGCCGATGTGATCGGGCGTTTCTTCTGGCAGTTGATTCAACAAGCCATCGGAAAACGCGATTGGGTGGCTTGGGATTTGGCGATGTATCTCATCCAACCGGCGATCATCGTCATCAACTTTTTCTGTTTGGTAACGGGCATCTTCTTTATGATCGTGGATCACCAGCCTGTGACCGGCACCATCGCCGATTTACTTCCGGCGCTTTTTATCGGCTTGCTGTATATCAACGTGATTTTCCTGATCCTTGAAAAACATTATTCGTGGAAGACGCTGGCTTTCTTCCTGACTTTTCCTTTTTATAACCTAACCTGGGCTCCGATTGTTTTGAAAGGCTTCAAAAATAAAAATCGCCGGGAATGGTCGCATACGATCCACAGCCGCGCCTTGGATATTTCCGAGATGAAGACGGTTAGAGAATAAAGAAAGCAAATAGGTCACGCTTGAAGCGTGACCTACTCTTATTTTTCCGCCATTTCCAGCGGCTCAACGTGCACGGTTACATCCGATTGTGGTAAAAGTTTTTGCACTTTTCTTTCAATCTTCTCGGTTATGGTATGCGCTTCGTTGAGCGTAATTTCTCCCTTCATGGTCACATGCAAATCCACAAACCAGCGCGCGCCCGATGGACGGATGCGCACGGCGTGACAATCGTGAATGCCTTTCATCTTTCCAACCTCGGCAATGATCTTTTCGGTCATGCCTTTGGGCGCGGTATCGAGCAGCGCGCTGATGGTGCGCCAGCCCAATTCGCCGCTGACAAAGATCACGATCACCGCGACCAACAGGGCGGCCACTGCATCCGCTTCGTACATCCAGTGGAGTCCCGGTACGAAGCGGCTGACCGTCACACCGATCAAACCGAGGATGACCACACTCGAAGACCAGATGTCGGTGGAGAAATGAAGCGCATCTGCTTCGAGCGCCTGAGAGTTATATTTCTTCGCGGCTCGATAGAGAATCCTAGAGCGCGCGTAATCAATCACAATGGATGTCCCCATCACGATGAATGACCAAATCGAAACTTCGACGACTGCTTTCTTGAAGAATAAACGATCTACCGCTTCGTTGATGATCCATGCCGAGGTGGCAAGCAGTAAAACAGCCTCGAATAGCGCCGAGAGATTTTCGATCTTGCCGTGACCGAAATTATGTTCCTTGTCTGCGGGTTTATCTGACATGCGCACGGCGAACAATGTCATCAGCGCCGCGGCGAGGTCGAGCGCGGAATGCGCGGCTTCGGCAAGGATACCGAGCGAATTGGTCAGGATGCCGACAATAATCTTGAAAGTCGTCAACCCGATGGCGGCAATGACCGAACTTAACGCGGCAGAACCTTTATCTTTTTGTGCCTGTGTATGCGACATGATGTCCTCAATGTGTAAGAATGAGGCCGCCTGTCGTAAATTCAATTGGATCATTCGGGGGAATACGACTTTGAAATTCTGGCGCCGATTGGCGAATGATACTCAATTCAGTTGTCAATGAAAAGGGTTGAATGTCATGGATTTGATGACAGGCTTGAAAGGTTGTGAGGAAGGTCAGATTTTATTAGGATTTTCTTCATCCATCTCCCACTGCGCTGGATTTGCTTCAATGTAATTCCAAATCCTTGCCATTTCCTTTTCATTACGGATGATGTGTTCAAAATAATTGCGCTGCCATAATTTTCCCGCGGATGGTTTCCAATCGAGTTCTTTTATCCCGCGAATATACTCGTTGGTTGTCATGGTTTTGAACCATTGGATCATTTGCGATAACGGCGCGTTAGGTCGTTGGGGCAGATTTGATTTGGGCGGTTCTTGTTGGGGCGGACCTATGTGTCCGCCCTGTTTGGATTCGTTCTCGGGGCAGACACGCAGGTCTGCCCCTACGGTTTCTGTGATTTGAATAATCCCGTGAAAATGATTTGGCATCACGATGAACGTACCCAAATCAACGATAGGAAATTTGTTAGGCAATTCCTGCCACCATTTGGCTATCATCCGTCCTGCGTCATTCAAATCCATTTCAGCATCATGGATACTACCGAA
>DATCTP010000345.1:0-3612 GCA_036567885.1 Anaerolineales bacterium
TGCGTCCGCCAATGAGATCACCACCCACGCGGCATGGTTGAGATCGGATTCGAGGTTTGGCGGCGGATTGTTATTGGCTAACAGCGCGGAAACATCATTGAGTGAATAGGATGAAAGGCGCAGGAATGAATTTTGATTGGCGCCCTGCGGGCTAAACAATTGAGCCACAGCGGTTTGAAGCGCGCTGACATCCATGTTGGGCTGAGGTGTACAAGCGCTGCATTGTTTGATCTGAGTGCTATCGGTGATGAATACCATACGGTCGCTGGTTTGAGGCGGCGAAGGAATCAGCGTGGTTAAATCCTGCGGTCCGGGGCTGATCAACGTTGCAGAATGACGCGCAACATCGAGCGTAACGGATTGCGATTGATTGACCGCGTCCAAACCGGTTTTTGGAACAAGCACATTGGCGATATCAAAACTTCCATATAAACGGTATTTCTGACTCAGAATCCGAAGCACGGAAGAATCAACACGCTGGGCAAAAGTGGGATCTTCGCGATACTTCTGCGCAAAGAAGCTCAGGATTTCCAAAACCGTGGAATAGGTATCGGGCGCATCGCTGGAAACGATATTCCCCAAATACAATAGATCATTTCCGGCGACGAACGCATCGCGCGCCACGGTTTGAGCCGGGAAATTCGTCCCCGAAGTATAAAACTGCCGCACCGCATTCGTGCCGAGATCGTCGCTGACGATCAACCCGCCTTTATCATGCCACGGACCAAATTCAGGCAAGCCGAGAATCGTTGCGAGCGCTTGCGGATCAAAACTCACCGGACGTGTGGTCGCGCGAATGTTCCCCTGGAGACCCTGATAACGAATATGGGAAACCAGCAACCCATCGGCAACTGCGTCCGGCGAGGGTGCATCACCGGTCACTGCAAAGAACGGACTCAGATCAATTTGTTTCAATTGGTCGAGCGATTTGCGAACCGTGGCGACCTCCGCCGCATTCGGACGGTCCGAACTTCCTTCGCCCGGGAAATGTTTGGCAACCACCAATAATTTGTTTTGACTTCCGGTATGCAAGCCGCTGACATACGCGCTTCCCATTTGGCTGACCCAATACGGGTCGCCGCCGAAAACGCTGGAACCCAAATCGCCGTTGGCGAACGGATTGGGCGAATCAACCACATCTAGCGAGGGACCAAAATACATGTTCACACCCAGCGCTGAAAGCTCCTGTCCCATTACGGAGCCGACTTTATTGGCAAGGTCAGGTCGCCACGTCGCACCAATTGCCATCTCGGATGGAAGCGGGGTCAATCCGCTCAAGATTTGATCTCCGGGGGAACCATCGCCGTCTTGTGTGATACCCACAAACAACGGCACATACGCATAGGGACTGGTGGCTGTGGCGGCTGGAGTGCCGGAAAGATTTTGCGACGTATTCCACTCGACATCTTGCAGGCTTTGGATCAACTGATAGGCGGCGGTTACCGTATTGGGCGCCGCGACAAAATTATCATTACCGGCAGTCAGCACCACGCCGCCGATGTAGTGATTGGCGATCAAATCATAGATCTGGGATTGCTGGCTGGTGTCCGTGCCGTTAAACGTGACCAGCAACAATTGGCCGACCCGTTCTTCGGGAGTCATCGAATCGAATAGCTGGCGGACATCGGGCGGCGGCACGGCGGTCTGAGCGCGGACCGACAACGGCGCGCTGACCAAAGTCAGAATCAGCACCGAAAGCGTAACCGCCAAAAGAACGCGCTTCAACATCATCGTTCCGCTACTCGGTTTCATGGGACGCAACTTGTTTGAAAGAAATCACAACGATCTTCCCAGCGCATGGAACGCCAACTCCGGATCATCCGTAAGGATGCCATCCACTCCCCAATTATTCAGCCGCACCATATCTTCGGCTTTATTCACCGTCCAAACATGGACGCGCCGTTTGAGCCGATGCACACGGACAACCTGCTGTTTGGTCACATCCGTTAAGTACGGATGCAAAGCCGCATACTCGCCAAAACTGAATTCGAATGAACGACCCCACGCCCCCATCCATCCATCGAGAGTCAATAAGCCGCGCGGCACCTCGGGCAAAAGTCGTTCCGCCTTTTTCAAGCTGGATGTGAGAAAGGATGAAAAGATGATTCTATTTTCCAATCCGTGTTTTTGAACCAACTCACAAACCTTCTCAACGAGTTGATCATGCGGCGTGTAATTCTTCAACTCGACATTGATCAACATCTTTTTGCCGACTGCTTCAAATACCTCTTCAAGCAATGGAATTTTTTCGCGGCGATATTTCTCTGCATAGGAACTGCTTGCGTCCAAGGAACGCAATTCATTCAAAGTTAATTTCGCCACGCGTCCATGACCGTTCGTCGTGCGATCTACGGTTGAGTCATGGATGACAACAACTTGACCATCCGCACTCAACCTGGCATCGAGTTCGATCGCGTCGGCGCCTTGGGATAAAGCCAACTCGAATGACGCAAGGGTATTTTCGGGCGCATGAGCCGAGGCGCCGCGATGAGCGAAAATGACGAGATGATGTAAGTCTTCAAACATGAGGATGCGTTTCGTTCTGCGGTCTGTGAAAATAAAACAAGAAGCACAAAAAGCAATTGAGCTAGATTTCTACGAAATATGCCTGCGCGGCGCGGTCAATCATCTCACGCGACATGCTCGGCGGGACCGAAAGATAAGCGGCGATGTCAAGAAGTTGGTCGCATAGATCACGCGGATGAGAGGCGCGCAATTTGCGATTGCGCTTGATGTACCATTCCTGCAAAAGATATGCCAGACCCGGATCGCTGTATTCGATCTTTTTGTCGCTGGCTACGCGGCGGAAGATTTCACGATACTCTTCATAGGAAGGATCGCCGATCTCGATCTTGTGACGCAAACGCCGCAGGAACGCCTCATCCACCAAGTCTTTTGGCGGGAGATTGGTCGAGAAGACGATCAACACATCAAACGGCACCTCCACTTTTCGTCCGGTATGGAGGCGTAAAAAGTCCACGCGGTTTTCGAGCGGAACGATCCAGCGATTCAACAAATCGCGCGGACGAACTTGTTGTCGTCCAAAGTCGTCAATCAACAAAATGCCGCCGTTGGCTTTGACCTGAAACGGCGCTTCATAATATTTATGCGTATCGTCAAAAACCAGATCAAGACCCTCCAAAGTTAACTCGCCGCCGACCACAATGAACGGACGGCGAATCTTCACCCAACGCGGATCGCGCCGCGTATTGGTCCGCAGGTTTCCCGTGGTCGAGGCCGCGCCGCCTCCATCCGATTCAGAAGCCATCCGATGGCTGGTGGCATCGTACACTTTGATCACCTGCCCATCCAGATACAACGCAAAGGGAATGTACATCGTCTGACTGAGAACGAGGTTGCCGAAAGCGCGTGCTACACTGGTTTTGCCGTTGCCGGGAGGACCATACAAAAATATGGATGTGCCGGAGTTCAGCGCCGGTCCCAAACGCTGAAACGTGGTTTCGGAAATCACCAATTGTGAAAGAATTTGGCGCATGGTGCGCGTGGTGACCGATAGGCGTCCGCTTTTCTGGCGGCGAATGGCTTCGTTATACACTTCAAAAGGCACCGGAGCTTGCCCCGCATACTGACTGCGCTCCAGCGCTTCGCGCG
>DATCTP010000346.1:0-3138 GCA_036567885.1 Anaerolineales bacterium
GCTGGAAGCGGGCGCATCGGGTTATGTGCCGAAGCGCGCCGCGCCGGAAGAATTGTTGAATGCCATCCGCGCCGCAGCGACCGGCGAAGTGTATTTGTATCCATCGCTGGCAAAATTATTGGTGAAGGATTATTTGAGTCAGGAACGCCCGGCGGATGAAAAATCGAATCTCGATGGACTCACCGAACGCGAACATGAAATCCTGACCTATCTTGCCGAGGGACAAAGCAACGAAGAGATCAGCAAGTCGCTGGTGATCAGTCCGAAGACAGTGGAACGCCATCGCGATAACATCATGCACAAATTGAATTTACATTCGAGGTCGGAACTGGTGAGGTACGCGATAAGGAAAGGAATTATCAAGGCATGAGGGTTGCATCTGCCTCGAAGGCAACTTATAATCGCTTGGTCGCTGGTTCGAATCCAGCCAGGCCCACCTTTCGAACTTCTTTTAAGGTGCTGTTAACATCTTGTCAATCAATAGTATGCTGACAAACTTCTTTGATCTAACCTTTTTCCAGTCCGTAATTGCAACTACAGTGGGTGTGATTTTGGGTATTCCGGCAGCGCTTTTTGTCAATGGCCTTATTGAAAAATCTTCTGAGCGCGAAAGAAAAAATAAGATATTGCAAGTTATAAAAAAAGAATTACTTGATAACAAATTGCAAATCCAAAGATCACGTCAGAGCGTCGAAGAATTTCCACTTGCAGAGCTTAGGTTTGAATCTTGGAATGCCTTTTCAGATGGCGGCGAGCTGCAATGGATTAAAGACCCCGATTTATTAGGCAAATTATCAGAAACGTATGCTAATATCAGAATTCTGGCTAATCTCTATAGCACGGAAATGGAAGTTGCCCATTTTGGTCGTAGACAAGAACGTGTTATAGCAGATTTCCATCTTTCTGATGAAACAGATAAACTAACTCATGCCGTTCAACTTCAAAAAAGTCGTGCATACGACAATATTCTTGAAACTTTAGAGACTTTGGAAAGTGAGCTAACGAAATTGGGATAGCATTTATGGCTTATTTTCTGTTTCTTATCTTGCCAATATCTGCTTAGCTAGAAACACCAATTCGCCCAAGCCTTTTCTTTCCGTTAGTTTAAAGCTATGACCAAGCTCTTCAATTTGCTTTCTCACATCACTTTCAGAAGGTATTCCATAAACCCTGTCTATAATTGTTAAGTTCTCGTGCATCAAGTTTTGACTAACTGCCTTCAAAGTAGCAATCCCCAATCTCCCGCAGATTTATCTCTGCGGGAAATTCGTTATATAATTAAAACGACGAGACGACCGTGCCGGCCGTGCGGCGTAGGCTTCAAACCTATGATGCCAGTCGCCAGCAAAGCGATTGGTGCTGGGTTCAACTCCCAGTCTCGTCTTGATAAGCAAGAAAAAGAAAATAGTTCGTTGCAATCCATTCGCCCCACAAAACAAGACTCCTGCAACTCTGCGGGAGATTTTGTTTTATGGGGCGAATCCCCCATTTGATGAATCAAAGCATGGGGTGCGCGCCGCAGGTCAATTGTCGAAAGAACCGCAGGAGCAATTTGCAAAGATGGGGAACTTAACGGATTCTCATTTGCCATCCGCACACGTAAACTATAAGCAATCCAAAAAACGAATGTCATTGCGAGAAACGACACTTGCGCCTGCACGCAAGTGCAGGTGAGCGACGAAGCAATCCCCAAGTGAATGAGGAGATTGCTTCGGAGAAGAACCCTCCTCGCAATGACATACGAAAGAAAGGAGATCGAAATGAACAGCATCACTGCAACACTCTTCCTCATCCTTATGGCACTTCTAAGATTAGCCCTTCCCTTTGGATTGCTTTTGTACTTTGGCGAAAGAAACCGCAACTGTAAGGCGCAGTCACTCCGCAGGAACACGTTGCGGAATTTCAATCGAATGTAGGTGAACCATGGAAACCATTTATCCGTTCTTGCTCATCGCTCTAGGGATTGCGCTCCGCATCGGCATCCCGATCCTGATCACCGTCTTGATCTCCATCTATCTGCATCGGCTCGACGAACGCTGGCAGGCGGAAGGCGAAGAGATCGAAGCGCCCGTCGCCGAAAAACCGGAGTGCTGGAGGATCAACGGCTGTCCGCCCGAAGTGCGCGCCAAGTGCATCGGATATCTTTCTCCGCTCCCCTGCTGGCAAACGCACCGCTTGCCCAACGGCTATCTTCGGGAACAATGCTTGACCTGCATGGTCTTCCGCCGAGCCACGGTCCCGACTCTTTCACACGTGGCACACGCATAGAAGAAATCTTTGAGGAGATGCAAATATGTTATCCAATCTCAAACACTTCTTGATCGCTCTGATCTTTGCGCTGGTGATCGGCGCGCTGACCTTGATCATTGCCCAAGCCCAAACTCCCACACCCGCGAACCCAACGCCCGCTTCCGCCTCATCCCAAAACTGCAAAAGCTGTCACGCGGATATTTACGCCGCCTGGCAAACCGGACCTCACGGTCAAGCCATGAGTGATCCGGTGTTCACATCCGAATGGGAAGCGCAAGGCAAACCCGGCGCGTGTTTGGTTTGCCATTCCACTGGATACGATCCCGTCAGCCAAACCATGACGAACGGTGTGGACTGTACAGCCTGTCATAACCCGATGCCCATCGATCATCCCAAACAACCTGCTCCCGTTGATAACACGCCCGCTTTGTGCGGAAAGTGTCACAGCGATCCGCGCTTTTCCACCGGCGACTGGACCATGAGCGCACATTATCAACGCGGCATGAGTTGCACCGTATGCCATGATCCGCACAAAGCCGGTTTGAAAGTGATCCCCGGCGCTCCTGCCAACGATGACGGTTCGGCGCTCTGCCAAAATTGCCATAAAGACGCGATGCAGAATTTCCCGCTTTCCGCTCACGCCAAAGCCAGTGTAACCTGCGTGGATTGCCATCTCGGAATTGGTAATGCAAATAATCCTCCATCGAGCACAACCGATTTCGCCACCGCGCATAAAGCGCCGGATCATAGCTTTGTTCCAACGCTGGATACCTGCGTAAAATGTCACGCGACCCAAATGCACAGTCCCGGCGATGCGGTTGCCGCCGCGGCGTTCAAGACCGAACAACTGGGAGGCACCGCCACGCCCGAACCGACCGCGGTTGTTAC
>DATCTP010000347.1:0-3595 GCA_036567885.1 Anaerolineales bacterium
GCGTGCGCGCGCTTCTGCGCCGCACCCAACCCGAACGCGTGCCCGTCTTGAAGTTCGCCGATTTGACCCTCGATACTGGTTCGCGCCAGGCTTCGCGCGGTAACCGCCTCGTTGCCCTGACCGCCAAGGAATATGAATTGCTTGAGTTGTTCCTGCGCCACCCCAAACAGGTTTTGACGCGCGAAGTCATCTTTGACCGCGTGTGGGGTTACGATTTTGGCGGCGAAAGCAATGTGCTGGAAGTTTATATCCGTTATCTGCGGCAAAAGCTCGAAGCGGAGGACGAAGCGCGTTTGATCCACACTGTGCGCGGTGTTGGTTACGTTTTGCGTGAAAATCCGTAACACATTGTCATTGCGAGTGACGCTCTAAATTCTCGAAGCAATTTCCTTATCACCCATATGGAGACTGCTTCGAGAAAAATTTCTCTCGCAATGATATTTTATTTATGGCTCTCCGACTCCGCCTGACTCTTCTTTATGCCACAATCATGGGAGGAATTCTTTTAATATTCGGTGCGGCGGTTTACATTATTATCGGCATCCTCCTGACCAATCAAGCAGACGCTACGTTAGCCAGCACAGCCCACGATATTATTGATGTGACGCGCGTCAACTCGGTGGCGGAAGTGGATGCGATCTCGTTGCCGCCGCTGGATATGACGTCGAATGTCTATGTTCAATTGTGGGGCGAAGATAACAAGATTCGGAACGAATCAGCGGGCATTCAAAACCTGTCAATATCCCTCGATCCCATCGGACTCAAAGCGGGCGAGCCAATCTACCGTGAAAACATAGTTGAGAATGTGCACTTGCGCGTCTTGAGCATCCCATTGCGCTCCGGCAATCGCAACGTCGGTGTATTGCAAGTGGCAACGAATTTAAACGTGGCAGATACCGCGCGCCGCGATTTGCTCGACATTCTTTTGATCTCGACCATTGTTTCTGCGCTCGTAGCGGGGATCGGTTCGTGGTTCGTACTCGGGCGCGTCCTTGCCCCGCTGGATGTGGCTACGGAAACCGCCCTCGCCATCAACCGCGCCGACGATCTTTCGCGGCGCATTCCGTATGACGGCGAATCGGATGATGAAATTGGAAATCTGATCGAAGCCTTTAATCAAACTCTGGAACGGCTCGAAAATCTTTTTACATCCCAGCAGCGCTTTCTCGCCGATGTCAGCCACGAACTGCGCACGCCGTTGACGGTCATCAAAGGCAACGCGGATTTGATGCGCCGCATGAAACAGTTCGATGAAGAGTCGCTCTCCAGTATCGATCAGGAAGCGGGGCGGCTGACGCGTCTCGTCGGCGGCTTACTGCTCCTCACGCAAGCCGACTCCGGCAAACTCACGCTGAACAAGCAACCCGTCGAACTCGATACGCTTTTGCTGGAAGTCTTTCAGGAGATGCGCATTATCGCTGGAAACAAAGTGCATCTCAAGATCGCGGACATCGATCAAATTCAAATCAACGGCGACCGCGACCGCTTGAAACAAGTCTTATTGAATTTGGTGGCGAATGCGATTCAATACACACCGCAAGGCGGTGATGTGTTGATGGGGCTGGTGCGGATCAAGGATCAGGCACGCATCATTGTCCGCGATACGGGACCGGGGATTCCCAGCGAAGACTTGCCCTACATCTTTGACCGATTCTATCGCGCAGAAAAATCACGGACTCGATCCTCATCTCCGGGTTTTGGCTTGGGGCTTTCCATCGCAAAATGGATTGTTGAAAAT
The DNA here is from genome assembly GCA_036567885.1 of Anaerolineales bacterium. Classification (GTDB taxonomy): domain Bacteria; phylum Chloroflexota; class Anaerolineae; order Anaerolineales; family Villigracilaceae; genus Fen-1038. The sequence continues at coordinate 1,739 of DATCTP010000347.1, forward strand.
CATGGGGGCACGATCAATGTGGAATCCAAAGAAGGCAAAGGCACAACGTTTGCGATTTGGCTACCGCTCGGCAAAGAACCGTCAGCGGCTAATCAAAAATAATCAAGGCAAGCCCAATTGTTGGTGCGCCTTTTGACAAAGACTTTTTCCACCGGCAGCGAGCCATTCATCGAGACGTTGACTTGTTGATTTCATTTGAGCGGCGTTCGCATAAATGCCGCTTCCCCAATACACATAACGAACTGTTTCCGCGGGCCACATCCATTGATTCAAACCGATGAGGCTTGATCCGCCGTTATACGCCGCAAGCGACCATGAAATATTATGGCTTGCGGCATCGAATACTTGACGCAAATAAGCCAATCCACGCAAAGCATTGGTATCGGGATCGAATGGATTGTCGGCAGAAGCAAAATGATATGGCATCACTTGGAAGAGTCCCATTGCGCCAGCCGAGGAACGCGCGAACGGATTTCCGCAAGATTCAATTTGCATAATCGTTGCAACCAGATTTGGATCGAGACTCGAATTAACAGCCCAGCGATTAATAGCTGAACTCCAATACTGAATTTCCGGTGTGAATAAGGGGGCAAGTTTGTTGGAAAAATTGACCGTCACCGCGTTGGCTGATTGTGCGGGAAAATGAATCACAATAAACGAAATCAATATGCCAATGAATAAAACGGATAAAGGCGGAAGCAAATAAAAAGACAAACAGCCGCTGCCTTCTTCGTTATCGTAGGCCGCGGCTGTCTGCCAGTTGCTTTGTTGTTTACGAACGCGGGACATGGGTTTAGGTTTCCTTTCATGCCGGGTTAAAAACCCGCGTCGAGCTAAATTGTCAGAAAAATTTATTTATGGTTCTGTAGTGCAGAACCCTTATTGTTTGCGCGGTTCGACGGCATCATAGGGTGACTGCGAGTCAAAAGACATATTGTGATAGGTTGGCTCGGGATGGTCAAAGTTTGTCGGTGGCGCAGGCTTTGGAGCCGGGTGATAGCTTTGGACAGGTCGCGGCAGAGAAGAGGCCGGGCGCAGAGTCGTTCCGATGGGATTCGCCGTTACCGGTCGAGATTGTTGCGCTGGTGTGTATGAACTCCGGGATTGATATCCGCGGTCATCTGCGATCGTGAACAAGTTATCACCAGCAAGTGAGAATGTTCCAATGATCAAGACGCGGATTAACCAGACCATCACTGCAACAAAGATCGGCACAACTTTCGTCAATGTCGCGTTGCTGACCACCGCGCCCGCCCCGGCGCTGGTGTGATTGACGATGGCCACTGAAACGCCCCACCAAGTGAGCGTGGCATTGAAACCTGCGGCTAACAGCCATGCGCCGAACAGATACCAAACCTCGGCAGGTTCATCGCGTCCTTGTTGCGGCGTGAAGATGCGGGCGATACCGGCAAAGTCAATGCCGCAAAAAGCGAACGCTAAAATGGTTGCCCATTGGATGCCGGCAAATTTGAGATCACCGAGCACATCGGCAAGCGCGAACTGCGTGGTGCTGTAATTGAAAATCTCGAACGCCAGCAAAGCGCAAATAATCATCAAGCCCCAAGCCGCGCCGCGGTGGATGCGCCGGCCGCGCTTGAGATCACGGAACATGTTTGCCAAACCATCCCCTACACTGCGTGAGTTACGGACGGTATTCATGTCTACCTCCTTATAGGATAGATAAACGACATTATAGAACAGTTGTTCTAAATCTGTCAAGTACTTGTTTACCGTCAGAAGTCATAATTTTGTAAAGGGTCAAAGGTCTTGAAAAAAACAGGCTGAAAAACTCTTGTCAAAGATGCAGTAGAAATTGTACACTGTTGAGTATGAGCAGGCGCCGGAACAAGCATACCC
>DATCTP010000348.1:0-6793 GCA_036567885.1 Anaerolineales bacterium
TCTGGCTGGACTTTTGGGAAATATCCTGCGAATAAATGGTACAGCGGTCTTCGCCGATGGCGTGCGCCAGGCTCATCAGCAACGAACCCGAACCTGCGGCGGGATCGTAAGCGGTGACGTTCTTAACGGGTTTATCCACCAAGATCGAAGCCATGATGGTTGCCACGGCGTGAGGCGTGTAATACTCGGCATACTTGCCGCCGCCGTCTTTGTTGTAGTCTTTGATGAGATATTCGAAGATGGTGGCAAAGAAGTCGAACTTCTGGCTGAAGATTTTCTCGAAACTAAACTTGACCAATTGGTTAACGATGGCGCGACAAAAAGCGTCACGCTTCGAATCGTCGGCGATGGTTTTACTTAGCTCATCGAACAACTGCACTTTTGCGCCCGAATCCGTCTTGACCGAAAAGATGTCGTTGTTGGTAATGGCAATCTCGCGCAGAGTGTCATCGAAGAGTTTGGCGAACTCTTCGCGGTTTTGTTCGTTATGTAGGTACGAAAGAAAGTGCTGGCGTTTTAGTTTAGCGCTATCGGGACTCATGCGCAGTAAGAGCATTTCGTATTGCTTATCATTGTATTTGGCAATTTCGGCTTCCCAATTTTCGGCATTCTTCAATTTTGGGTCAATCTGCTTGACTTCATAGCCGAACTTGTCGTTCATGAACTTATACAAGAATGCCTGAGTGATGATCTTGTATTCGTCACCCGTATTGCCGAGTCCGTAATTGGCGCAAATCCCTTTCAGGTTGTCAATCAATTCCTTGGTCTGCGCGGTGAAATCCTGATTTACCATGCCTGCGCTCCGTGATATTCGCCCATGTATTCTTTGACCAATAAGTTATTGATGTAGTGGGCGGAGTCAGGTTCCAGTTTCACTCTCATTTTGTCAAAACTCTCGATGACCGTCTTGATCATCAATTGCGTAAAGAAGCCTTCGTTATTGAGCATCTTTGTATTGATTAATACCTTTTCATCTGCCTGTCTCTTGATGTCTGAAAGTGTATCGTAGATTTCGCTCTCGCGTTTGGAAATACTGCCGCGCTCGAGGATGCGTTTGTGCAAGCGTGCATACTTGACATCGTTTTGATATTTTGCTCTGAGCAGATTGTTTTTGCGATTCAACTCCGTGACCTTATCATAAATCTGTCCCAACGAGCGGATGTTTTTCTGCATCTCTTCCTGCGTAATCTCATCGAGATTCTTTTTGTCGAACAGACGCTTCAACTCATCGTACAAGGTCACGAATTGCGGGTCGCTCTGGTCGAAGTTATTGCCCAGTGCTTCGCGGGTTTTGTGGAGTATGTCTTTCAACTGATCGGCAATCACCAATTCATCTTCCGAAACCTTGCGGAACATGAAGACCACATTCTCCAAAGCCGCATTGATGAGATTGGTGCTATCTACGTTATTTTGAATCGATTCCTTGAGATTGAGCAACTCTACATGTCGAGTGGTCTCGTTCAATAACAGGTTCAGTTTTTTGAAGTCGAGTTTTTCCAACAACTCGACGTGATTATACAATCGGATCAAGTTGAAAATATCACGTGCATTTTCCAGCGCCTTTTTGATCTCGACCACGGTTTTGCGGTCTTGAATTTGGCTGATCTGCTGCGAGAAGATTTCGGCGTTGGTCAAATCGTATTGGAAGAGCTTTTCCTTGATGTCCGTGATATCCGCTTCGATCTCTTCCTTGGTTTTGAACAGGCTGGAATAATTCTGCATTTCATCGCCGAGTTCCGCCTGCAATTCTTGGAAGTATGCTTTATTCGTCTCGTCGAACTCATGACGGATGTCGGCGAAATCGACCACATAGCCATATCGGAAAGTCTTATAAGGACGGTTGACGCGCGTCAAGGTTTGCAGAAGGTTGTGATCCTTCACCAGCCGTCCCATATACAGTTTCTTCAAGCGTTTGGAGTCAAAGCCGGTCAACAGCATGTTATACGCAAATAGCAGGTCAATCTTGCCAGCTTTGAAATTTTCAATCTCTTCTTTGCGCTCCTGTGTACCGCCCACATCGTATAAAATCAAAGATGCAATCAGTTTCTTTTTCTGCCGATCGGTATAAGTTTGGTACGCCGCCGCTGGTTCCTTGATGGCATTGTATGATGGAACAGGTTCAAGTACATGCTGGTCAGGGCTGTACTTGTTCACGAAGATCTTGAACATCGTTTCAGCTTGTTCGGCGCTGTCGCAGACCACCATCCCGCCGATGGTATCGTCACCGAAACGCGTCCTGCTGTTTACAAAATCTTCCACCACATAATCCAACATCGGTTCGACAAATTTGTCATGGGCATAGATTTCGCGTTTTTCTACATCGCCTTTCAGGATTTCTACTTCCTTTAGCGCCTGCGCCAGCAAAAGTTTGTACTTTGTCTCAATCCCTTCGCGGATCAGCTTCAAGGTGTAACCATCTGAAATGGATGCGTTGTAATAATATTTGTGAATATAGTTTCCAAAGATGGCGCGGGAATTTCCGGCATCCCCGATTAATGGCGTTCCGGTCAGACCGATTAGTATGGCGTTTCTATCGGAACTAAAAAGATTGGCAAGGAAACTGCCAGTGGGGCTGTAACTACGATGCACTTCATCGAGAAAATAAACCCGTTGAACGCTGATGTCGTAATCACTGGCTTTTAGAACTTCGCTATCTTCCTTGAACTTCTGGATATTGACGACTGTGATTTCCCTTTGCCCTTCCAAATTATGCACCGCTTGTTGTGATCTGAAATGCTTTACAAGATCATCCTTTGAATTGACCGTGTTTACTTTCAATCCACGCGAAGTGAATTCGCTGGAGGCTTGAATCATCAAATCCAGCCGATCCACGATGAAATAGAATTTCGGCACAATACCTTTGTGATGGAATATATCGGTCAGGTAATGCACATTGTAAAATGCCAGGGCGGTTTTTCCACTGCCTTGGGTATGCCAGATGATACCTTTCTTTACGCCCTTATCAATGGTCCGCTCAATGGCTTTGGTTGCAAATAACTGAGGATAACGCATGATGTGCTTTTCAAGTCCGGTTTCCGTCCGCACATATGCAAATCCGTATTTCAGGAGCATCGCAAGTCGTTCTCTACAAAATAGGGAAGTTAGAATTCGATTGGTGGGGGTATGAGGATCTTTGTTGGTAATGAATTCCGGCGAGTGTTTGATGGATAAAAGGTTGTTGTCTTTCAGAACAAAATTTTCCAATTCATCATCTTCTGTTTTTAGCAAGGAAGTTAAATCAAAATCTTCTTGCTCTCTGAAATAATTGAAGTTCGCCTCGTTATAAGATGTAGATGAATAAAATGCGCCCTGAATCGGCTCGACCGACTCATCGTCATATTCCATATTATTGGAAAAGACCAGGATTTGAGAAATGTTGATGAACTTTCGGAACTTCTTATTCCTGAAGCGAACATTGATGCGGTCACGCTCGGCAAGAACGCCTTCGCGGTTGTTTGGCTTTTTCACTTCAATGAACGCCAGTGGCATTCCGTTTATCAGCAAGGTAATGTCAGGACGGAATTCGTCATCCCCATTTTTGCAAGTCAGTTCTGTGACCACATGGAACGAGTTGTTGTTGAAATCCTTGAAGTCAATCAGTCTTACACCTGAAGTTGCAGTCAGCATGTTATAGAATGCCTGACCTAAATCTTCGTTATCAAGAGCGAGAGATACATTCTCGAAAATCCGCTTGGCACCATCTTCATCCAAGTCAGGATTGAGGCGAATTATTGATTTGTAAAATATGTCCGTGAAGATATTTGTGCTTTCGTCCCGCTGGGTATCTGACAAGGATAGATAACTGTATCCTAATTGGCACAAGTGTAAGATGGCAGGGATTTTTACTCTGGTGTTTTCGTTGAAGCTCATAATGGTTTTCCCTTAAAGATCTTTGATGCCAGTCAAAACAATTTGCTTGTGTAATCGATTTGCACAAACGGAAGAATCATGCTATTTCCAATCCGCCGCGCACTCGAATCGCACAATCCTACGCCAGTTTCGTAGAATGACGCTCCTGCGAGACTTGTTATTTAAGGATGATAGACGAGAGGGAATGATTTGTCAATTGGAACTGTCACCTATTTGTAAGGCGTGATTTGAATTGATTCTGTCTTCGGTTTTCTCAAATAAAGTTATTGCATTTACAATTGGGGGTATTCGTTCCCATAACGAGTTGGGGAACCATGCATCGAAAACATGCCGTAAGAAGGAAACTGATCCATGAAGCGCTTACTGGTCATCGGTGGGGCATCCATCGATGTTCTGCATTTGAAAGATCGAATCGTTACCTGCGCAGGCGGCGCAGGAATGTATACCGCTATGGCCGCGCGTCGTTGCGGAGTTCAAGCGGCGATGTTCAGCCCCCGTCCTGACCCCTGCCCGGAAGACCTGAAACCTGTGGCTGCAAATTTAACGGAATGGCTCGGTCCGGTGATCTCCCCGGCGCAAGTGCCACAGTTTGAGATCTCCTATCGTCAGGGAAAAACCGAATATCTCAAAGTAGCGCTTGAAGCCGAACAAAAGCTTTCTCCCGAGATGCTCCTGCCTGACCTATCCATATATGATCTGGTGCATGTCATCCCTTTGGAAGATGCCGCAAGGCAGTTGGCTTTTATTCAAGCCTGTAAACAGCGCGGCGCGAAACAGATCTCTGCTGGAACCTGGCCACGGGATGCGCTGGAACAACCGCAGGTTGTGCGCGCGGTCATGGAACAGAGCGATATCTTCTTTATGAATGAGTTGGAAGCCAACGCTGTTTTCGGTTCACTTGGATCTGCAAAAACTGAACCGGGAAAAATCCTTTACATCACGCGAGGTGCACAGGGTGCTTGCGTTGTTCAAGGTGATACTTCCACCTTGATCCCGGCGGTTTCGGCCATTGAACTGGATCCAACCGGCGCAGGCGATTCTTTTTGCGGGGCGACGCTGGCTTATCTGCTTCAAAATCAACATCCCATTATGGCGGCGCGTCATGCTTCTGTGCTGGCGGCAGAGATGATCGGGCAGGTCGGTCCGGCTGCACTGTTGTCTGCGGCTCTGCCGCCAAAGGCATCACTGGATACGCGTGTTCAATTGAATGCCAGGCAAGTGCAGAAAGTCACCGAGGAAATCTCAACACTCGCAGAAGTATCCGCATTCCCGTTTGTCGGTCCAACTCTGCCCCCGGTCGGACATCCCAGAGCACTGGATTATTTCTTTGCAGCCACGCTGCAACAATTCAGTTTTTGGTATGAGAATAACAACCGCTACGGCCAGCCGCTGATCGCTACAATTGGTGGGGTCGAGCGCAAGGGCTCGGATTATTTATATGAAGCGATCTGGCACCGGGTCGAGCAGGATGCGGATTTCTGTTCCCCGCAGCATCAATCGAATTTAAGCCGCGCTGAATTGCTGGATGTCTTTCGCTCCGATAACGGGGATGATCCAATGCCCGCTCTGGATCTGCACCTGGAACGGGCGCGCCAGTACGGCCGGGATATGCTTGCGCTGAAACTCACGCCACAGGCTGTGCTGGAAAAATCCTTGGCATCGACGCGACCCTTGCAGACCTTGATGGGCTTGCTCGATCAAATTGGCGGTTATAAGGAAGATCCCCTACGCAAGAAAAGCTCGCTGCTGGCTTTGAGTCTCAACCAGCGTCCTGAAGCGTTTTTGCCGTTACGGAATGATGAACAGGTGGCGCCGGTGATCGACTATCATGTGATGCGTTTCTGTTTGCGGTTTGGGTTGATCGACGTAAATGATGAAGAGTTAAATAATGAATTGCGTAACCGGCGGGTTGTTCTGCCTGCGGATGAATGGGCAGTCCGGTATGCAACGTATCGCGCCATCGAAGACATCATTGCTTTATCGGGTAAGAGTACCGGCGCGGTGGATCAGTTTATTTTCTCCAGCGCGCGCAAGCACTGTTTCGAAATGGCTGAACCGGAATGTCGGTTATGCCGTGTAAATTCAATTTGCGCCCATTGCAGGGATCTGTTTCAACCTGTCTTGCGGACAAGTTTTTATTGAGTTGCGACCGCAAGGATGGACGATATTCGGATACCGATCTGTCAATCTCTCATTGGACAATCTCATGCGTCGCCTATTTGAGTGTCATGGTTTGACCCGCTAATCGGCATTGGAATGCCCGAAAAAATAGGGGTAGGACTCGTTTTTGACAAAAGGTTGCCGCACATTATTATTATGCTTGGTCATTTTAACAATCAAAAAGACTATTCTTAACCTATTGTTGCTTAGAAGCCAATGAAATCATAGATACACGATATTTAAATCAGCATGACACTATGGGATTTGCAACTCTCTGTTCCATCACATACTTTGGTTATTATTAATATTACGTAGGAAATCATTGACCTGCCCCCCGAAAACCAATCCAGTTTTTGAGTTAGGATTGGAGAATGGAGACAGGTTGCAATGCCAAGAAAATATTTCACCGCAGAACAGATCATCAGCAAATTAAGAGAAGCAGAGGTGCTGATCAGTCAAGGCCAAACGGCAGCAGAAGCCAGTCGAGCTTTGAGCATCAGGGAGAAAACGTATTACCGCCGGCGCAAAGAATATGGTGGAATGGGGACGGAGCAAGCCCATCGTTTGAAGGAACTGGAAAAAGAAAATGCACGCTTGAAACGGCTGGTGGCGGATCTGTCATTAGATAACGCTATTTTGAAGGAAACCAACAAGGGAAACTTCTAAGCCCGGACAGACGCAGGCAAGCGGTGCAAGTAGCTCAGGAAATGTTTCAAGTTTCAGAGCGGCGCGTGTGCCGAGCACTCGAACAACATCGATCCAC
>DATCTP010000349.1:0-6246 GCA_036567885.1 Anaerolineales bacterium
CTGCGGTTTGCTCGGATCGCCCCCCGGCATCTTATAGCCTTTTTGATCCCAAGGCTGGGCTGCCTGCGGATTGTTTAATATCCACGTGTGCGCCTTTTGCAAAAGTTCAAGGCGGTCAGTTGCCAGTTCATGGATGATGCCCGCCTTGAGGGCTTCCTGCGCGTTCACTTGATTCCCTTCCACTAGAAAAGGAAAGGCTGCTTGTAAACCTAATAAGCGCGTCAGCCGCGTAAGTCCACCGCCGCCTGGCAGGAGTCCCCAAGTTACTTCGGGCAATCCAAACTTCGACTTAGGATGAGCGAGTGCCACCCGGTAATGGCAAGCCAACGCCATTTCCAATCCACCACCCACTGCCGTGCCATTTAGTGCCGCCGCGACCGGTTTTCCCATAGTTTCCATATGACGGATCAACGCCTTGAAGCTCTCAACAAATTTAAATGTCGCTTGAGGGTCGCTCATCTCAAAGATCGTATCAATATCTCCGCCAGCAATAAAACTATTCTTAGCAGATGTGAGAATAAGACCCACAACAGACTCGTCTGCCCAAAACCTTTCCAAGGCCTGTTGCAACTCAGCAATGAATTCAGGGTTGATTACGTTCACCGGCTTCCCCGGTGTGTCAAATGTCAGCGTTACGATATTCTGGTTATCTTTTTCGTAGATAATGCTCATGCTACACACCTTTATACGCGTTCGATGATTGTGGCGATACCCATTCCGCCGCCAATACACAGGGTAATCAATGCAGTCTGTTTATCCCGGCGTTCCAATTCATCCAAGGCGGTGCCTAATAAGATCGCGCCGGTCGCGCCAAGAGGATGGCCCATTGCAATTGCGCCACCATTGACATTGATCTTTTCCATGCTGTCCAAACCAACGTCGCGCATGAAGCGCAACACCACCGCAGCAAACGCTTCGTTGACTTCAAAGAGATCGATATCCCCGATTGTCATTCCCGCGATTTTTAACGCTTTGTGGGTTGCCGGGCCGGGACCGGTTAGCATAATGGTGGGTTCCGTTCCCACCAGTGACGCTGAAACCACGCGTGCGCGCGGCTTCAATCCCAGTTCCAATCCCTTTTCTTTCGCCCCAACCAAAACCAAAGCCGCTCCATCAACGATCCCTGACGAATTACCTGCTGTATGCACATGCTCAATTTTTTCCAGCTCAACATACTTCTGCAACGCCATATTATCAAAACCCATCGCTCCAATTTGAGCAAAGGCTGGCTTCAAAGATGCCAGAGCCTCAAGCGTGGTCTCGGGACGAATGTATTCATCCTGCTCCAGAATCGTAATTCCATTTTGATCCTTGACAGGTATCAGCGATTTGAAATATCCGTGCCCCCTTGCATATGTTGCTTTTCGTTGCGAAGCCAGTGCAAAAGAATCAACATCCGTGCGGCAAAAGCCTTCCAAAGTAGCGACCAAATCTGCGCCGATACCCTGCGGCACAAATTTGACTTTACCGCTCACACTCGGATCGTAAGCCAGTGCACCGCCATCTGAGCTCATCGGCACCCGCGACATCGACTCGACGCCGCCAGCCACCACCAGACTTTCCCAACCCGAACGAACTTTCGCTGCCGCCAGATTGACCGCTTCCAATCCGGATGAGCAAAAGCGATTGACCTGCATCCCAGGCACATTCACATCCCATTCCGCGTCCAACACCGCGGCGCGTGCAATATTGCCGCCTTGATCGCCAATAGGCATTACACAACCCAGAACCACATCATCCACTTGAGCGGTGTCAAAATCATTCCTCCGCTGAAGTGACTTCAACAGAGTAGTCAGCAGCCTAACGGGTTTGACTTCGTTCAGCGATCCGCCCGCCTTCCCTTTGCCGCGGGGTGTTCTAACGGCATCAAATATATAAGCTTCATTTGGCATAACAACCTCCTGAGCGATGATCTTAACTTTTTTTGTACTTGGAATGAATTCGATTCACTTGAACGATCTTTCTCATTCGTCCATCTCTTCAAATTGATGCACGGCCTGGCGGATTTCATCTGGCACGCGCACCGGCTGGCGCGTCTTCGGATTCACCAAAACCGCAGTCACATGTCCGCTGGCAATTGCCTGATCGTGTCCTTCGCGGTAGATCGCGCACTGAACGTTTAGACTTGTATTCCCAATTCGATCAATGCGGGCATCCACCTGTAGCTTTTCCTCTGATTTGGCCGAACCTTTATACTGGCAATGCGCGTCAACATAATAGAAATCCAACCCAAGCTTATAGAGATAATCCATAGGGGTGCCGATCGCTTCAAAGTAGGCGCTGACAGCTTCATCGAAGTAACTAAAATAGTTCCCGAAAAAAACGTGGCCCTGTGCGTCTGTATCCGCGTGGCGAACCCTCAGTGGTAATGAAAAACGAAATCGTGACATGTTCATCATATATATTGGTTTGAAGTATTCATGCGGTGTATTTTTATACATTCAAAATTGTTTGACTCAATCGGTGGCAGGCGCGAGTGTAATCATCAGCCATCTCGCGAATCACATTCTGAATCGGTTCAATTGAATCGGTCTGTGCCACGCTTTGTCCGGCACTCCATAGGTCGCGCCAGATCTTGGAATCCAGGGATGGCTGTCCCTGAAAATCAGCAATGCTGCTTGCCAACCAACTGGCCGGGTGACCCGTGATGGCTGCGGTTGTGACAATCCCCTCCGGCTCAGCTTCAACCACCGCCTGTTTATAGGCCTGCACTGCGCCGGCCTCTTCCGTTGCAATTAAGCGAGTACCTACAACTACTCCACAAGCTCCTACTGCTAAGGCCGCCGCCATCTGCTCTCCTGTACTGATCCCTCCCGCGGCAATTACAGGCAGACCCGTTTTCTTTGCCAAGTAGGGTGTAAAAACCAGCGTTGATATAGTTCCACAATGACCTCCGGCACCCGCCCCAACTGCGATTAGACCATCCACACCGCGGTCACGTGCTTTGAGGCCCTGCTCCAATTTAATCACATCAGCAAAGACCGTGCCTCCATTGGCATGGACATCATCCAATATCAAAGCCGGGTTGCCCAAAGAGCTGATGAAAAAAGAAACGCCCGCGTCCAGACATAACGCAAGCTGCTCTTTCCAAGGAAAACGCCCAGAAAGATGGATGTTGACTCCAATGGGTTTGCTGGTTGCCTCACGAATGTTCTGCAGTGCTTGTTTTAATTCACTGGTCGTACGGTAGTTCGGTAATGGAAAGGTTCCCAAAGCGCCGGCCTCAGCTAGCGCGATCACATAACGCTCATAACTAACCAAGAACATCGGCGCGCCGATAATCGGATAATCAATACCCAAAGATTCAGTAAATGAGTTTTGGATTTTCACGCAATCTCAGCTTGTTGCTCAACCATTTTCAGGCATTGACCGATCACTTGCCGAGCCTCCGCCAAGATCGTCATGCGCTGCGCTTGAAGTGACCCTTCACCGTGTAGCGCGATCGTTTCCCGGTCCGCGCCGCTGATGCGCCGAATCAAATCCAGCATCCGAAGTCGCTGCTCGGCTGGAAAGCCGGATTTGGCGCCCATATATTTGGCAATATCGTCATGCAGTTCGGGCACTTGATAATCTTTATAGGTTGGCGCAGTGACCAACAACCCACCGGCTAAATCTTCGATGATTTTGATGACGTTATGATATTCATTGGCAAAATAATATTTGGCGATATTTGTGCTGATCGGGTTGGGAACTGCAATCCCGCCATAGGTGACATAATCGAGGCAGGCTGCGCGCGACATTGAGCGCAGCGTTTCCAGATAAATCACCAGATCGGTCAGCTTCTCGCGCACATGCGGAGCATTGGCAATCCCGTTATATTCGGCGATGGCTTTTGCTACGCCCAGGAATTGCTCGGACATCGGAATTCGGTAGGCGCAGCCTGTTCGGCGATGCATCAGCGCAAAGTTGTAAACGAGAGTTGCCGAATGTTTCCACTCGCCGCATAAGAAGACTCTTTCCCAAGGCACGAACACATCATCGAAGATAATCAGCGCGTCGGTGTGCACGCGCACCGGGCGGCTATTAGGAAATTCCAGCGGTGTGATATGTGATTGGAATGGACGGCACACCATCTTGACACCTTTGGTATTAACTGGAATTGCAAATGCCACCGCGTAATCGGCATCTGCTTCGCCCATCGCCCGGCTGGGAATCACAAATATTTCATTACTGTACGGAGCGCCAGTGATATGAACCTTTGCGCCGCGCACGACGATCCCATCCGACTTCTTTTCAACAACATGCACATAATAGTCCGGGTGATTCTGACCCGGATCCGATGGCCGCAACATGCGGTCGCCTTTAACATCCGTCATCGCCGTCACAACTGCCAGATCGGTTTTCTTCAAATAGGTGCGATAATTTTCTATGCGCTGGATATATTCCTGATTGCCCATATCATTGGCAGTGATGCTGATGGCGTTCAACGCATCCGAACCGATATCGTGCGCCAGCGGAATAAAGCCATCGCCCATACGCGTGGACGCCACGATCAACTCGAACTGCTTGAGCAGATCGTCGCCATTTTTTGGCAGGTAATAATAACGGTTTATTCTTTCGCCCAGCGTCTCATCATAAACCGTTGCCAAATCATGGAATTCAGGAAGCTCTGCCAGATGGTAATCAAGCGCCATCGTGTCCACTGCCACCGACAGGTCGGGATGGGTGGTTACATCTGTTACTCGTTCACCTTTGTAATACATCACCCGCCCGTCTTTGAGACTGTCCTTATATTCTTGAACTGTTTTTAAACCCATTATTTTCTCCTGAACTTTTTAGCCGAGATCGGGAATGCCGCGGTGATACCACGGGAAGATAGTTTCTTCGTTGTTCACGCCCATCATCTTGTCAATGCACATCACCGCTGATAATGCGGCTCCATCCACGCCGCCGCCCCACAGCCGCTTGCCGTATTGGTCACCGGCAAAATACAAACCTTCCACCCAGGGAGATTTCACATCCGGGCGATCTTCGCCAACTGGACGCCACAAACCATACGCTTCTGCACCAGGCGACCACATAATGAACTCAACATCTTCATCCCAAGTTGGGAACATCGCGCGTGCCCACTTCTCGCACAATTCGATGATGCGATTGACCTTGTCGCGGTTGCGCATTTCCTTATCGGTTAGCGCAGTGGAGAATAAGAATTCGTGCTTGCCCTCTGGCGCGCGTTTGGCAGTCCGGTCACCCCATGAGTCGAACTCGCACATGACCATATCCACTGCGCCGATATAGCCTTCATCTCGGATCATGCCCGGCATATAAACGAAGCTGCGATCATCAATGCCGATATCCTGCCAAAGACGCCGTTTGGTGCCAACCCAGCCGGTCAACAAGCCCGCGCCCCAAAACTTGTTCTCCAATAAGTCAACCCATTCAGTTGGGAAATTTTCTTTAGGCAAAACTTTGAAAATATATTTTGGCGGGATGGTGCAAATGACCGAATCAGCTTTGATGGTTTCGAGTTGGTCCTTCCCTTTAACTTGCACACCTTTCACCTGGCCATTTTCGATCACAACCGATTGGACGGTGGTATTACGTCGTATTTCGCCGCCGTGCGCAAGCAGCACTTTTTCCATTGCTTTTGGAATGGCAATCGTTCCCGGTTCATCCGCGGTGGCGACGGAACCCGTCATCAGGTTCATGCCAATCGGTCGGGCAATCGCCATGTAGCCGAGAAAATCGCCGGTGGGCGTCATGGCCGGTTCGGCTTGAGCAGTCTGCGAGGCCGCCAGCACCTTGATGTAGTCATAAGCTTCCGGATGCATACCCTGCGCGACCAGCCAATCTTGCAGCGGGGTTTTCATCAGGCGCGCCATATCCTCGAAGGTGGCGGTGCCCATCGCCTTGAGCTGATCCATCGTTTTGGCAAAACCTTCGGGCGTCATCCACTGATAGGCGCCGCGTCCCTGGACCTGATAAGGAATCCCGGGTTTTGCGGTTCCGTCTTCGCTTTCGCCCTGCCACTGGACAAATCCCAAGCCTTGGTTTAGCGGCAGGCGTACAAATTCACCCAGATGGTCTAAAAGGCAATGTATGCGGCTTTTGTTACCCCAGAATAAACCATGCCCGCCAGCCTCAAAGGTACGACCATCCAAAACTCCGCTGGAAAAAATCGTTTCGATATCCGGCGTGCATTTACCCAAGGTGCAGCTCGCAAACGGCAATGCGCGTTTGAATTGCTCGGCATCCATTTCCAATCCATCGGCAAGCACTTTATTGCCCTTGCCCACGAAGGAAAGA
>DATCTP010000350.1:0-3531 GCA_036567885.1 Anaerolineales bacterium
TTGTTCCTCATTCACTGGATCGTTTACGAAAAGTGGAATTTCCTCCGTTCGAGTCTGCGATTCGAGCCGGGACGAAAATGGTGATGACCGCACATTTGGCTTTGCCTGCCATTGACGGTTCCGACGCGCCGCCTGCCACGCTTTCACCTGGTATCTTGAAAAATCTTTTGCGTGACCAACTTAAATTTCAAGGCGTGATCATTACCGATGCGATGGATATGCACGCTATTACGCAAGGTGACGCGTTGGGCGCAAACGCTGTCCGTGCCGCGGCGGCGGGCGCCGATTTGCTGTTGATTACAACTGATCCAGGCGACCAGGAACTCGTTCACGTGAGTCTGATGCAAGCCGCAAAAAACGGGGCGCTTTCTTCTAAAAATTTATCAGCTTCTGCTGAAAGAATCTTGTCGCTCAAAAAATGGCTGGCGAATCAAAAAACCGAATTGGATTTGGAAGTTGTCGGTTGCGCAGACCATCGCAAAGTCGCTGATGAGATCGCAGCGCGGTCCGTGACACTCGTTCGGGATCAAGCCAAAATCCTGCCACTCCGCCTCAGGTCCGGACAACGAGCGGCGGTGATCGTCCCCAAACCAATTGATCTCACTCCGGCTGATACATCATCATATGTAATTCCAAATTTGGCGTCGGCTCTTCGTGCTTTCCATCCCAATGTGGATGAGTTCATTGTCTCGCATTCGCCATTGGAAAACGAAATTGCTTCGATTGTGGAAAGAACGCGGTCTTATGATTTAATTGTGATTGGCACGTTGAACGCGTTCAGTAATTCAGGACAAAGCGCGTTAGTGCATAAGGTTTTGGAAAGCGGCAAGCCGGTTATTGTCGCGGCGATGCGTTTGCCGTATGAACCAGCAGCTTTCCCTGAAGCACCAACGTTTGTTTGTACATACTCAATCCTTGAACCTTCGATGAATGCTTTGGCGTCGGCTTTATTTGGACAAGGAAAATTTCAGGGCAACTTGCCGGTTTCAATTCCGGGTTTGTATCCGATGGGGTATCATTTGGATCTGTGAGGAAGCATGTCTTTGCATTCTGAAATTCTCGAACAGCCCGAACGCCTCGAAAAATTGGTGGCGTCTCAACGAAAAACTGTGGAGGAGATTGCGCGGGCGATCAAATCGCGCGGTATCTCGTATGTTTTTCTTGCGGCGCGCGGCACCTCGGATAATGCCGGTCGCTATGCCAATTATCTTTTGGGCGCAGTCAATCGTTTGCCGCTGGCGTTGGCGACTCCGTCGTTGTTCACGTATTATCAGCAGCCGCCAAATCTCAAAGGCGCTTTGGTCGTTGGCATTTCTCAATCCGGGCAATCGCCGGATATTGTCAGTGTTTTGCATGAAGGCAAACGTCAGGGATGTTTGACTCTTGCGATCACGAACGAACCGGATTCGCCTTTGGCCGCCCCAGCGGATTTTGTCTTTGACGTTCAAGCCGGACCCGAATTGGCTGTCGCGGCGACGAAGACCTATACCGCCGAACTGATGGCGATTGCTATGTTATCCGCGGCTTTGAATGGGGATGAATCAAATTGGGGTGCGCTGGCGAAAGTCCCAACTTGGATCAACGAAGTTTTGAAGCACGATGAAGCGATCCGCCAAACCGCGGAACGTTATCGTTATATGCAACAATGCGTGGTATTGGGACGCGGCTTCAATTATGCAACGGCTTACGAATGGGCGTTGAAGTTGAAGGAACTAACTTATGTTGAGGCTGAACCGTATTCTTCCGCGGATTTCCAACACGGGCCGATTGCGATAGTCGCCAAGGGATTTCCCGTTATGGCTGTGGTGTCAGCCGGTAAAGTCGCCGATTCTATGGTTGCGCTGTTGGAGCATTTGAATCAAGAACTCTCTGCGGAATTGGTTGTGATCTCGAATTTGCAAAAGCCTTTATCGTTGGCGCAAACGCGCATTCCAGTGTCTATTGATATCCCCGAGACTTTGACTCCGCTTGTAAATATCGTACCAGCCCAATTATTCTCTTATTACTTGACAGTGTCGAAAGGCTATGACCCCGAAAAACCTCGGGCGATTCAAAAAATTACCGAGACGCGTTAATAACTCGGCGGGAATCTAAAAAACGGTGCGGAAGAATTCCCGCACCGTTTTTTATCTTTGTAAATTTTGACCACACCCGGATAACCTGTCCGACGTAAATTAAATTCGGGTTCCAGAATTGATTTAGCGACTCCAGGCTATATACGCTGGTTCCAAAGCGGGCGGCAATGATCTGAAGCGTGTCGCCATATTGAACCGTGTAGTATCGAGGCGCTATAGGGAGATTGATCACTTGCCCATAGAATATCCAGTTGGGATTCCAGATTTGCGGGTTGACTGCCATGATATCGTTTACGCCCACGCCCGTGCGACCAGCAATTTTTCGCAGCGTGTCGCCCCATTGGACTACATAGGTTCGAGTTCCCTGGGAAGCGTAATAATAGTTGGTTGGATAATACTGGGGAGTGGAATAATATCCTGGAAGTGTTATGGTTTGACCAGCATACAACCAATACCTAATATTTGGATTTGCCTGCCGGATCGCGTCCATGGTGGTTCCGCATTTATAAGCAACGGAGGCTAGCGTATCTCCCCATTGAACCACGTAGCTAGCGCCACAACTGGACCAAGCCAAGGCATTGCCGGTGACGGCAAAAGAAGCTAATAGAATTGCTAATAAAGTAAACAGGTTAACGATCTTTTTGGGCGACATCATGAGCCTCCATTCTGTTTTTAATTGATTGTTGCACCAAACAACTGTAAGAACAGTAACAATCTCGTTGCAGAAATAACCCTTTATTTTTTCGGAAATTTATCCGCCGCATCCTTGACAACCGATCCGTGGCCCGGACAAACGACGGTTGCGCCGAGTTTTGCTTGTTTGTGCGCCGACGCGTCCGCCTTGGCTTCATCCCACGTATTAGCGGGGACAGAACGCAACAAACTGCCATCTCGCGAAATAATGGAATCGCCGGTGAATAGAACGCCGGTAGATGGCGAGAAAAGGGAAATATGTCCGGGAGTGTGACCGGGAGTTTCGATAACACGCAGTCCGCCCAGCACGGGAAGAACCTGTCCTTCGGTCAAAAGTTCATCGGGGCGTATTGGCGAGACTTTTATAAATCGACGCAGAACCCCCATGAGCGTTCGAAGCGCAGGATTTGCAGGCTTGATGTCGCGTGAAGGCTTGCCCTTGGCTATGGCTTCCGCTTCAACGGCGCTGGCATAGACGCGTGCCCCGCTGGCTTTCTTGATGGTAGATAAACTGCCCACATGGTCAATGTCGGAATGGGTGAGGATAATCCGCTTCAGGTCGGAGGAAGAACGCCCCAAGCCTGAAATGTATCTGAGAATCTTTTTGTCGCTGCCGGGTAAACCGGCATCTATCAAAGTTAATCCATCGGGATCAATAATCAAATATGGATTGGCAACAATGTTTGGAACAAGGTGGAGGTTGTTGATTATTTCCATCCGGCGAATTTCCTTTTGCGATAATGGATTAACCTATTTATACTAT
>DATCTP010000351.1:0-2459 GCA_036567885.1 Anaerolineales bacterium
CGTTTATTTCGATGACCTACAATGCGGGCGCGGTGCTCGGTCCCGTCACCGGCGGCTGGATTGGCGATCATTTTGGATTGCGGCAGGTTTACTTTTTTTCCTCGGGCATTTTTGTTTTATCAACAATTGTTCTATTCTTTATAAGTTCGCAGCCGCGCGATCATCGCGATCCTCAAGACCCGCCTCCAAGTTTGCTGACCAATGGACGCTATTTGAGCTTCCTTTCGATTCTCTTTGTGGTTGCTTTTGCAACGTATTTGCCCCAACCGCTCACGCCGAATTTTTTGCGGAACCAACACAACCTATCGCTTGAAGCCATTGGCGAATTATTTTCGATTGGCGGTCTCGGCAATGCCGCACTCAATTTCCTGTTTGGGCAATTTGAAGCGCGCACTGGTTTTATCCTTGGACAAATCAGTGTATCGTTATTTGCAGTGTTGCTTTGGCGCGGTTCCGGCTTTGGGTGGTTCGCGCTCGGTTATTTTCTTCTCGGCGGGTTCCGTGCCTTGCGCGGCTTGGGCGTCGCGCAGGTGCGTCCATTTGTGCATGAATCGCAAATGGGGCTTGCCTACGGCATCACCGAAATGGTCGGTTCTTCGACGGTTTTACTTGCGCCGCCGCTCGCAGGTTATTTGTATCAACTTGATCCGATGCTTATGTATCCAGTCGGACTCGTTTTGATTGGGATCGGAGTCGTCCTTAGCCTGATCTTCATTCCGCGCTCGAAGAAACTTTCACCCGATCATATCGAACTCGCTCCTGACTTATAATGGATAAGAATGAATATCACCACAAAGTCACCAGGACACAGGGATTCTTTGTGCCGCCAGAAAAAACTTTGTGGTTAAATCTTTTATAGAGAGCTTGCGAAATTAGTTTATGTTGGAAATTGTTACCTTGATCCTCGGTCCCGTTCAAACAAATGCTTATCTTGTTGCTGATTCCGAAACCCGCGACGCGGCGGTAATTGATCCGGCATGGGATGGTCATATCATTCTTGCCGAAGCGCAGAAACGCGGCTGGCGCATCGCGCATCTTTGGTACACGCACGCACACTTCGATCATATCGGCGGAGCGGGTGAAATCGCCAACGCGTTAAATCCGTTGCCGCTGGTTGCGCTTCATCCCAACGACCATGTTCTATGGCGCGCAGAAGGCGGCGCACCGTTGTTTGGATTCAAGATCGATCCCGGTCCCGAACCGACCATTGATTTGGTTCAAGGTCAGATTCTGAAGTTAGGTGGCGTCGAATTTGAAGTCCGCTTCACGCCGGGGCATACAACCGGTCATTGCATCTTTTATGTTGCGGATACTCGCGCTGAGCGAAGTCGAAGCGTTTGCTTTTGCGGCGATTTGATTTTTCAAAACAGTGTCGGTCGCACCGATTTGCCCGGCGGCGATTGGGACACGTTGGTCAACAGCATCAAAACTCAAGTGTACACTTTGCCCGATGAAACGCGTCTCCTTTCGGGTCACGGTCCCGAGACGACAGTCGGCGAGGAAAAGAAAAATAATCCATTTGTCGGAAATTCATCTTTGGGATAGACATGGAAAAAACTGGTTCCACTTCAACGCGCTTCGCGGCTCTGGGTTATCGAAACTTCAAGCTGATCTGGTCGGGATTGATCGTTTCAAATATGGGCACGTGGATGCAAAACGTTGCCAACGGCTGGCTGGTTTTGCAAATAACGAATTCACCGCTGTGGCTCGGACTGCTCGGCTTGAGTTTTGCTGTGCCGATGATCGTCCTGCCGCCGCTAGCAGGCGCGGTGGTGGATCGCGTCAATCGGATCAAGCTTTTATATTTCACGCAGAGCATGCAAATGCTCGGCGCATTTGTGTTAGCGGCTCTAACATGGTTTGGAACGATTCAAGTCTGGCATATCTTGGCGGTATCCTTTATCAGCGCGGCAATGCTTGCGTTTGATAATCCCGCTCGACAGGCGTTAGTTCCGGACCTTGTCGCTCCGCCCGATTTATTGAACGCGCTCTCGCTCAACTCCGCGACCTATAGCGGCGCGGCGTTAGTCGGTCCCGCTTTGGCTGGAGTGATGCTGGCTCCGTTTGGCGCGGGAACGCTCTTCTTTATCAATGGCGTCAGTTTCCTGGCTGTGATCTTTGCGTTGACCGCGATGCGCGATGTCCGCACGCACAGCGGAGGTCCGCAGAGTCCGTTGCATCAATCGTTCTGGACTGGATTGACTTATGCTTGGAACAATCGTTTGATCATGGCGCTGCTGGTGCTTTCTGCGATTGGTTCTTTATTCGGACGTTCTTATCAAACTCTTCTGCCGGCATTTAGCGATGTGTGGAATGCCGGTCCGCAAGGCTACGGACTTTTACTCGCATCCGCAGGCGGAGGGGCATTGGTTGGAGCGTTTGGTTTGGCTTCTATAAGACATGTATCGCGCCATGGCGTGGTCATGCTGGTCAATGGACTCCTGTTTAGCTTTGCCCTT
>DATCTP010000352.1:0-3990 GCA_036567885.1 Anaerolineales bacterium
TGACTTACGCTACCCCCATTTTTTGAGATGATACTTGCAAGGCAGTGACTGGTTGAACCGCGTGCGCGCGACGGATGAGTTCTGCATTGGACTCGGAAAGCCCAAAGTGCTTGACCTTACCCGCCTGGATCAAATCCTTGACCGCGCCAGCTACATCTTCGATGGGTACATTAGGGTCGGGTCGGTGTTGGTAGAACAGGTCAATGACTTCAACTCGAAGGCGCTTAAGGGACGCATCAGCAACTCGTTTGATCTGCTCCGGGCGACTATCCGGTCCAACGCTGGGATGCGGGCCCTTTTCTCCGTGCTTCCATCCGAACTTGGTGGCGATCACCACCTTTCCCTTGAAAGGCTCCAAGGCTTCGCCCACCAATTCCTCGTTCGTGAACGGACCGTACACTTCCGCGGTGTCGAAAAAGGTGATACCACGCTCGACAGCCTTTCTCAGAAAAGTGATCATCTCTTGTCTGTCGGTTGGCTTATCGCCAAAACTCATTCGCATACAGCCCAGCCCCATGGCTGAAACTTCCAAGCCACTCCTACCAAGTTTACGTTTTTGCATTTTCTGAGCTCCTGTCTTTTTGTTAATCAGCTGATTTCCAAGGCTTGATCCTCTGCCTGAACGATTTCTTTCTCTTTTCTCAGAACAGCGTTTTCATATACTTCAATTTTGTGGTTCAAAATATCCAATGTATTTTGCATCTCCTTCATTCGGGCAATGAGCAGTCCTCGCTGCTCGATCAGGATTTCTTTTCTCGCTTCAGTGATCTGATCACCCTGTTGCACCAGTCCGACATACTCGATTAACACTTCAACCGGTAGCCCCGCGCTCCTCATGCATTTAATAAATTCAACCCGTCTGAGATCGAGTTCGTTGTAATCCCGCATGCCACTTCCATTTCGATTCACCGGCGGAATGAGTCCAACACGCTCATAATAGCGGAGCGTATCGGACGAAAGACCAAATTGCTCACTAACTTCCATGATTTTCATAATTCACCTCAACCACAATATAACACTTGGAGTCGACTCCAAGTCAAGGGCCTTATTATGAGAATTTGGAGAAAAAATTCCTGTAGAAGTATTGGAATAACTCAAAACATATCGAGGCGCCGCTCGAACATAGCGCCGGATCTCAAAGCTCTGAACAATTTTTCGTAACAACAAAACAGGATACGTTTTCACGCGTATCCTGTTTTGGCTTGCTGTCCACTATTACGGCTATAAACCGTTTGTCTCAGGTTTGAATGCCGCTTACATTCTTTTGCGAAATTTATATCGGTGCACGAACAAACCGCGCTCGTAACTCGGTTTTTAGTTGATTACCGTGTTAGAAGTTTCAGGATTTTTCATCGTTAGAAATCCCAACTCCTCATTGACCCCATCACATCGTGCTGTGCATCAATTTTGGACGATATTGCAACGCCTCGGCTAGATGTGCGGCTCGGATTTGTTCGCTTCCCGCCAAATCTGCAATCGTGCGCGCCAGCTTCAGTACCCGGTGATACCCTCGCGCCGATAGATTCATCTGCCCCATCGCGGCGCTGATAAAGGTGTATCTAATTTAGATCACCAACGTGTCTTGGTTGAAGTTTGTGACATGCGACCCCTCCAAATTATAAGACGAGGAAACCAGAAAATCGCAATCCAGTTTTTGAACATCAATCGCGCCGTGCGGCGCGTATTGGACCGCGTCGATATAAACCAACGTGCCTGCATCATGCGCCATCTTGATGATTTTCTCAACCGGATTGATCGTGCCCAAGGTGTTTGATGCGTATCCAACCGCGACGAGACGCGGCTTGCGCTCCAATGCCTTTTCAAGCTGATCAAGTTTCAGCGTGCCATCTTCGACATCGAAATCCACCCAATTTATTTTGACGCCTTTATCTTGTGCGGCCAGCACCCACGGCGTGACGTTCGCATCGCGATCAAGACGCGTCAATACAATTTCATCGCCTTACTTCCATTCTCGGGAAATAGAACGACTGATGTGCAATGTTAGTGTGGTCATATTGTTGCCGAAAACAATTTCATCGAGCGATGACGCGTTATAAAAATCCGCCATAGCTTGATGCGCTTCATGCAAGATTACGTCGGAGGCGACGCTGGTTGCGAACGCGCCTTCGTGGTTGGCGTTGCATTCCAGCAAATATTTGTTGATGCGATCCAGCGACGGCTTGGCAATCTGCGTGCCGCCGGGGTTATCGAAAAAGATCGCTGATCGATTTAGAGAAGGAAATTGGTTTCGGATTACAGAAAAGTCGAGGGTCATTTTGGGTTCTCCTTTTATATGTCATTGCAAGCGAAGCGAACCAATCTCATGTTCTCATGCTATTGACAGTTTGACGGTCAGCTGAGATTGCCGCGTCGCCGCTTGCCCTTCGACAAGCTCAGGGCGACGCGGCTCCTGCAATGACATTTGCTATTTTGTCTTCGGTTCATAATCACACAACTTGCGGATGGGACACTTTGGGCAATCGGGTTTGCGGGCATGACAGACTTCACGCCCGAGGCGGATCAGATTCAAATGCGCGGCGTAATACGTTTCGGGCGGAAATAATGCTTCGAGATGCGGATGCGCCTGCTCGACAGTCATCGTTTCCGGGCGCAGACCGATGCGGCCCGTGACGCGATAAATGTGTGTGTCCACCGGGAAGGCGGGACGATTAAGCGAGAAGCATAAAACAATGGCGGCAGTCTTCGGTCCGACGCCGTTGAACTTCATCAGCCAGGCACGCGCTTCTTCGAGCGGCAAATCTTTCAGGAACCGTAAATCCAAATCGCCGCGCTCTTCCGTAATTTCTTTTAAAACCTTTTGGATGCGCGGACCTTTTTGATTTGCCAAGCCTGCGGGACGAATGGCATTGACCACATCGCCGGTCTTTGCATCGCGCACGGATTCCCAGGTTGGAAATTTTGCGCGCAAAGCGTTGAAAGCGCGATCGCGATTTGTATCGTTCGTGTTCTGCGAGAGAATGGTCGAGACCAATTCGTCAATCGGCGGAAGCGGATTGCGCCAGGTTGGATTCCCGAAGGCTTCCAAAAGTTTCTCGTGGATTTTGACGGCGCGCTTGGAAAGATTGGACATGACCTTGATTATATGCGGGATAACAGATGTGGCTTATGGCACAGGATAAACTGCTACGATTTGATATCCATCAGTTTGATGAGTCAACGGATGATTATTTGAACCATCTATATTAACCGAATAAATATTTGTATGCTGATAATCGGTTCCAGCCTCATAGATGATTTGCGTTCCATCTGGCGACCAAACAGGATATCTTATAAAAGCAGGACTTCCCAAATTTCCCAACTTCACATCACGAATTCCGTTGCCATCAGAATTGATAATAAAAAGTTCTGTCTGATTGGTTCCTTTGTCACACGCAAAAGCAAGTTGTTTTCCATCAGGGGACCAAGATGGATCATAGCAGGTACTCATAGCCAAATGCTCATAAGGTTGACCGGGGTTTTCTGTACTAAAAATACGGACGGTATCTGGCCCCACCATGTCAGTGTAGGGAATAGTGTCGGCACAGGTTGCCGCCACTTGTTGAGCAGTAGGCGACCACTTTACAATATAACAACCTTCTGCATAATCTGCAAGTTGGCTTATTTTTCCACTTCCAAGATCGTAAATCAGTAGAGCAAGGCCATGATGCTGTGGGGTTTCAGGAGAATTTCCGAGAATCAGTGCTAACTTTTTTCCATCTGGAGACCATTCGCCATACTTTATATTCGGATTCTCGCCTAAAGATGGGATAGAAATATCTTTTTTATTCGTCCCATCGAAATTCATGAGTTCGAGACCTCCATCAATGACCACGAACTGCTTTTGGTCCGGCGACCAATCCATATTAAACCAGTCCCCCACCATCGAGTATTTAGTCAAAATGTTCGTGATATCAACTAATTTCTTGCTGGCTGTGTCTAGGAGATATATATGACGCAATTCTTCTGTCGCCAACTCAGATGGCTTCGTAT
>DATCTP010000353.1:0-3076 GCA_036567885.1 Anaerolineales bacterium
TTGCGCGATCTCGTGGTTTTTCCGCGCATGGTCGCGCCGATTTTTATCGGGCGCGAATCATCGCTGGCAGCAGTGCAGGATGCGCAGTCAAAAAACCAAACCGTGATCGGGCTTGTGCAGAAAGACCCCGAAGTGGATGAACCAAAGCCTTCCGACTTTTTGCCGATTGGCATTGAGATGGCGGTGGGGCGTTTGCTCTCGATGCCTGACGGTTCATCGTCGGCGCTGGTGCAGGGACGCCGACGCGTTGAGATTGTGGAATTTACACGCACGCGTCCATTTATGAAAGTACGCGCCCGCGTCATCTTCGAACCGACCACGGCTGACCGTCAAACGCAAGCGTTGATGCGTTCCGCGCTGGATCTATTTGACCGCTGCGTTCAATTGGATCGCGCCCTTCCCGAAGAAGCGCATCTCTTCGCCATGAATATCGCTGAACCGGGTTGGCTGGCGGATATGATCGCCACGTCGCTTTCATTGAATTATGAAGCCAAGCTCAGTTTGCTGACTTTGCTCGATCCGCGCGGACGATTGCAAGCCGTCAACAAAATTTTGGCGCAGGAAGTGGATGTGCTGGAATTAGAAGACGAAATCCATTCGCGCGTGCAGAATGAAGTGGATAAAAGTCAGCGCGAGTTTTATCTGCGCGAACAGATGAAACAAATCCAGGATGAGTTGGGTGAAGGCGATATCTTCACGCGCGATGTCAAAGATTTGAAGGCGAAGATCGAAGCCGCGAATCTTCCTGAAGAACCGAAAGCCGTTGCGATGAAAGAATTGGAGCGGCTGAATCAAATGCCGCCGATGGCGCCGGAAGTTGGCATTATCCGCACGTACATTGATTGGATTTTGGATTTGCCGTGGAACAAATCCACGCCGGATAATCTGGATGTCAAACATGCCGCGAAGATTCTCGACCGCGATCATTATGGACTCAAGAAACCCAAAGAGAGAATCCTTGAATACATCGCCGTGCGTTCGCTGAAACCGAAGAAAGATCGTCAACCGATTTTATGTTTTGTCGGTCCACCCGGAACCGGCAAGACATCTTTGGGTCGTTCGATTGCCGAAGCGCTCGGAAGGAAGTTCGTGCGCGTTTCGTTAGGCGGTGTACGCGATGAAGCCGAAATCCGCGGTCACCGCCGTACATACATTGGCGCGCTGCCGGGACGCATCCTGCAAACGATCAAGCGCGCCGGAACGGCCAATCCGCTTTTCATGCTGGATGAGATCGATAAGCTCTATTCCGATTTTCGCGGCGACCCGGCTTCAGCCATGCTCGAAGTGCTCGACCCCGAACAGAATAATTCGTTCAGCGACCATTATTTGGAAATGCCGTTTGATCTTTCCAGGGTTATGTTCGTGACCACGGCAAATTATCTCGGCTCGATTCCCGCCGCGCTGCTTGACCGCATGGAAGTCATCGAGTTTCCCGGTTATATCGAGGAAGAAAAACTTGAGATTGCGAATCGGTATCTGATCCCGCGTCAAATCGAAGAGAATGGGATTGCCGATATTGATATAACATTCGAGACCGGTGCGCTTCAACGTATCATTCGCGAATATACATTCGAGGCGGGCGTCCGCAACCTCGAACGCGAGATCGGACGCATCAGCCGTAAGGTGGCGCGGCTTAAAGCCGAAGAGAAAAAATATCCAACGAAGATTACTGCGGATCTTATCGAGAAGTTCCTCGATCCGCCGCAATACATTCCGCCGGAGGTGGAGAAGCAGGATGAAGTCGGCGTGGTGCAGTCGCTGGCGTGGACGGAAAACGGCGGCGAGATCATGCCGGTCGAAGTCGCGGTGCTGGAAGGCAAAGGCGCATTGCAAATGACCGGTCAGCTTGGCGATGTGATGCAGGAATCCGGGCAAGCCGCGCTCACGTATATCAAATCGCGCGCTTCAGTGCTCGGCGTAGATATGGAAGTCTTTGAACGCATGGACATTCATCTGCACATGCCCGAAGGCGCGATTCCCAAAGATGGGCCATCCGCTGGAATCACGATTGCAACCGCGATGATTTCCGCGCTGACGGGTCGTCCGGTTTATCGTCAGGTCGGAATGACCGGCGAGATTACCCTGCGCGGACGCATCCTGCCGATTGGCGGCGTGCGCGAAAAAGTGCTGGCGGCGTATCGCGCGGGACTGAAAGTGGTTCTGCTTCCCGAAAAGAATCTCAAGGACTTATATGAAGTTCCCAAAACCGTGCGCGCGGAAATGAAGATCATTCCCGTTACGCACATGGATCAAGTGGTGGAACTCGCCATTTCGCCGGACGTAACCATTGAACCGCCGCGTCCGCGCAAACGAACAACCGAGGAAAACCCGGAAGAACCGGAATAATTTAAAATGCTTTGGATTTGTGTTGATGTCGGATTCTCTCAAGGATAAAGTGGTTATCATAACGGGCGCGTCATCCGGCTTTGGTGAAGACGCGGCGCGTTTGTTTGCAAAAGAAGGCTGCAAAGTTGTGCTCGCCGCGCGTCGCCTTGACCGTTTGCAGACATTGGTAAGCGAAATTCAATCCAAGGGCGGTGAGGCAGTTGCCATTCCTGTCGATGTGGCGGATCGCACCAATATAGATTTGATGGTCACTTCAACGATTGATCTTTACGGTCACATTGATATTTTGTTCAATAACGCCGGCTTCGGTCGGCTTGATTGGCTGGAAAATCTGGATACCGCGCGTGACATCGAAACGCAAGTGGATGTCAATTTGCTGGGAGTGATCCAGGTGACGCGTGCCGTGCTTCCGCATATGTTGAAGCAGGGATACGGGCACATCATCAACATGTCATCTGTGGCAGGGTGGATCGCCGCGCCGCTTTATACGATTTATTCCGCCACCAAATTTGGCGTGCGCGCTTTCACCGATTCCCTGCGACGCGAAGTATCTCCGTTTGGAATCACAGTTTCGGGAATTTATCCCGGTCCCGCCGAGACCGAATTCGGACAGCATACCGGAACGTCACAAGTCAAACGAAGTTTGAACGTGTTAAAAGGCTTATCCATGACATCCGAATATGTCGCGCGCCGCGTGGTGGAACTGGCAAAACATCCGCGTCGCGCCGTG
>DATCTP010000354.1:0-2334 GCA_036567885.1 Anaerolineales bacterium
GAGCGCGAAAAAGGTGTAACGATCAAAGCTTCCGCGGTGCGCATGAATTACAAAGCCAAGGACGGCAGTGCTTACGAACTCAATTTGATTGACACACCCGGCCACGTGGATTTCGGTTATGAAGTCAGCCGCGCCCTCAAAGCGTGTGAAGGTGCGGTGTTGGTAGTGGATGCCACACAAGGCATCGAAGCGCAAACGCTCGCTAATCTATATCAGGCGCTGGATGCCGACCTTGTGATCATTCCGGTGATCAACAAAATTGATCTGCCCTCCGCTCGTCCCGACGAAGTGGCCGAGGACATCGCCTCGTTGCTCGGCGTCAAAGCCGATGAAGTCATCCGCATCTCTGCCAAAGACGGGCTGAATGTGGATCAAGTTCTTGAATCAATCGTTGCGCGTGTCCCGCCGCCGAAGGATGAATCGGACAAGCCTTTGCGCGCGTTGATTTTTGATTCGCATTACGATTCTTATAAAGGTGTGATCGCTTATATTCGCGTGATCGAAGGCGCCATCAAACCAACGGATATGTTGCACATGTTCGCCACTCAAGCGGATTTGAAACCGGTAGAGATTGGAATCTTTGCGCCTGGCATGACGCCCACGCAAAGTTTGATGGCTGGCGAAGTCGGTTATATCGCGACTGGACTCAAGACCGTTCATGATTGCCGCGTCGGCGATACGATCACGCTGGCATCGCATCGCGCCGCGGAACCTTTGCCGGGTTACCGCCATCCCAAGCCGATGGTCTTTGCCGGTATCTATCCCGTGGAAGCGGACGATTATCCCGAATTGCGTGAGTCGCTCGATAAACTTCAACTCAACGACGCCTCGTTGACATTCCAACCTGAGACATCGCAGGCGTTGGGTTTTGGTTTTCGAGCTGGTTTCCTCGGTCTGTTCCATATGGAAATTATCCAGGAGCGTATCGAGCGCGAATATTTGCTGGATGTTTTGTTCACTGCGCCGTCGGTGGAATATGAAGTGCTGATGATCAATGATGAAATCATCACCGTGGATTCGCCTGCCGAACTGCCGAATGACGAATCGAAGATCGTCGAGATTCGCGAGCCGTGGATGACCATTGAGATCATCACGCCCACCGATTATTATGGTCCCATCATGGATCTGGTTACCACGCGGCGCGGCATCTATAAGAGTCAGGAATATCCCGCGCCGCATCGCGTCCAACTTAATTTCGAAATTCCGCTCTCTGAAATCATCGTGGACTTTTTTGATGAATTGAAATCGCGAACCAAAGGGTACGCGTCTCTCGATTATCAATTCCTGGAATACCGTCCCGATGAGTTGCAGAAGCTGGAGATCCTCGTCAATGGCGAGCCGGTGGATGCGTTGGCAGCCATTGTCCACAAGAAAGATGCGTTCTACAAGGGTCAGCGGATGATTACCAAATTAAAGGAAATCATCCCGCGTCAATTGTTCGATGTCGCCATCCAAGCCGCGGCGGGCGGACGAGTCATCAGCCGCGCCAACGTCAAAGCCACGCGGAAAGATGTGCTGGCGAAATGTTACGGCGGCGATATTTCACGCAAGAAGAAATTACTGGAAAAACAAAAGCGCGGCAAGAAGCGCCTCAAGATGGTTGGCAACGTGGAAATTCCGCAAGAGGCGTTTATGGCTGTATTGAAATTAGAAGAGGAGTAGTTCACCACAGAGACACAGAGAACACAAAGTTCTTCTTTGTGAACTTCGTGACTTTGTAGTGATAATTGCCTATGAAAGATATTAAACGTTGGCTTCCCGGTGCGCTCATCAGCATTTTGCTGATCGCCGCCATCCTTTATTTTGTTAACTTGCCAAAAATGTTTGCCGCCATTCGTTCGGCAAATTATGTCATCATCCTGATCGCATTCGCAATTGGTTTTGCATGGCTGTGGGTGCGCGCCATCGTATGGCGAACCTTGCTGCGCGAGCGCGCGCCGTTTTGGGATGTGTTTCATAGTTTGAACATCGGCTATTTGCTGAATGCCATTTTGCCGTTCCGCCTCGGCGAACTGGGACGCGCCTATATGCTCAGCCGCAAAACAGATTTAACGTTTGTTGAAATTCTTCCAACGATTGTGATTGAACGTTCCATGGACTTAGCCATTACCGCCGCGATCTTTCTCAGTGCGCTGCCATTTGTGGCAGGCGTCCAAGGCGCAGACCGCATCGCGATCGTTCTCGGCGCGGTGGTGATCGCGGGATTAATTTTCTTATACATCCTCGCCAGGAACGATCAATGGGCGCTCGACACATTTCATCGATTGAGCGCGCGCTGGACTTCGATTCAACGTTTTGGCGGAAGTCTGCTCGAAGCATTCCTCACCGGTCTGG
>DATCTP010000355.1:0-2287 GCA_036567885.1 Anaerolineales bacterium
GCAATGCTGTCTTTAAATTTTCGCAACCGCGTTCGATCTGACTGATTTTTGTGCTATTCGATTTTCTCTATACCACCAAAGCAGAAAGAACCAGAGCACAAACTCGACAGTCTTGGAATATAATGAGGTACACATCGTTACAGCGAAGGCGCCTTTGTTCTATGACGCGTCAACTAAATTGCCATCACAATCCATCTGGAATCATAACCGTTAGCAAAATGAGAAAGGTAAAATAAAACTCATGAAATCAAAATCCCTATTGGTCATTATCGCCGTCGCGGCACTGCTATTAAGCGCATGCGGGGCGAAAGCAGTTCCTACTATTGATCCATCTCAAGCGCAAGCCTCGGCCGTTTCCGCGGCGAACACCTTGGTCGCGATGACTCAGGCCGCGATGCCAACCGAAACGCCCATTCCGCCATCCTCTACACCGACCGACACGCCACAACCCACCCCCACGATTCCGCCCTTGCCCACAAATCCGGTTTTGAATCCACCAGTTCTACCTTCACCGACAGCCATTACTTCTTCGAGTAGTGGCAATAGCGGCGGAGAATGCAATGGATCCATTAAAGCCAGCAAGGGAGAAAACCTTGCCACGATAATGATCAACAATAAAACCAATGTCTTGTTGGGAGTAAGTCTTTATCTTAACAAGAATTCCTGGGGAGACTGTGGTTATTGGTCAAGCCCGGCGGGAATACCATCTAATTCATCGGCCTCCATAAGCTTACCCGCTTCGAATTCATGCTACCATGTTACTGCTTGGACATTGGCAGGAAAACCGAATTTTATGGTTGGCAACAACTTTTGTGTAGGACTTAATGCTACTAAATACGTTTTAAATGTGACAACAAACGGCATCAGCCTTCCTTGATCACGAGAATGAACCAACGCATTCGGGGAGGCGAGTCATTATGGCTGGCCTCCCTGAATCATTCCCGAACCCGTTCGATTTGCGCGCCCAATGAACGGAACTTTCCCTCCACATTTTCATAACCACGGTCAATCTGGCTGATATTCCTGATTTTCGATTTTCCCTTTGCCGCCAAAGCTGCCAGCACCAATGCCATCCCGGCGCGTATATCGGGACTCTCCAGCTTTTCGCCAAACAATGGAGTCGGTCCCTGCACCAGGCAGCGATACGGATCGCATAAAATAATTCGCGCTCCCATGCTCACCAATTTATCCGTAAAATACATACGACCGGAATACATCCAATCGTGAAATAACACAGAGCCGCTCGCTTGAGTTGCAACGGTGATCGCAATACTTATCAAATCGGTGGGATAAGCGGGCCACACATTCGTTTTGATTTCAGGGATCGCGCCATCCAAATCTGGAACGACATTGAGCGGTTGTTCGGAATTAACCAAAATATCATCCCCTTCCACCTTCCACTGAACTCCCAACCGGCGAAAGACCTCGGCAATCATCGCGAGGTATCGGACACCTGCGTTGCGTATTCGCACTTCGCCGTGCGTCACCGCCGCCGCGCCCACAAAACTTAGGACTTCCAAATAATCCGGACCGATTTTAAACTCTCCGCCGTGCAAACGCGGCACGCCTGCAATATGGAGCGTGTTGGATCCAATCTCTTCAATGTGTGCGCCCATAACATTCAAGAGCTGACATAATTCCTGAACATGCGGTTCCGATGCGGCGTTATGAATAACCGTATCCCCTCTTGCGGTAACAGCAGCCATAATCGCGTTTTCCGTAGCGGTAACGCTGGCTTCGTCCATCAAGATTTCAGCACCCTTCAATCCGTTGGCGCGGAAGTGGAAACTTCGTTCATAAGTCACTTCTGCGCCAAGCGCCTGCAAAGCCAAAATATGTGTATCCAGACGGCGACGGCCAATCACATCCCCGCCGGGAGGCGGGAGGAGAAGTTCGCCAGCGCGTGCGGTCAAGGGTCCGGCAATCAGGATGGAGGCGCGGATGCGGCGACAAAGATCGGGGTCAAGGCTGGCCGGCTTCAAGGTCCGCGAGGTGATGCGCCAAGTATTCGGTTCCAACTCTTCCACGTGTGCGCCTACGCTCTCGATCAATCGCCGCATATCCAGCACATCCCGAATATTCGGGACATTGTAAAGAGTTACCGGCTCATCGCTCAACAAACATGCCGCCAAAAGCGGAAGCGCCGCGTTCTTGTTGCCCGCCGGTGTGACATCGCCGCGCAGAGGAACACCGCCCTCGATTACAAATTCTTCCATTCAGTGATCTCCTTAAAGTCTTACAGGATTGTAAGGCAGTTTGTATATTTCGCCAAGAACATTACAATCAA
>DATCTP010000356.1:0-4259 GCA_036567885.1 Anaerolineales bacterium
GGGAGGTGGCCGCTTGCCCGCTGTTCTAAGCCCTGCGTTCTTTCAGGGTTGCGGGAAAGTCGGTGGGGGTACAGTTTGTTTTTTCTTGGATGATGTATACTTTCACCTAATATGTCAAAGCAAAGCGCACGCATTCATATCAGCGGCATCGTTCAAGGCGTGGGCTTTCGGCCCTTCGTGTATAACCTTGCCACACGTTTGAATCTCAAAGGCTGGGTGCGCAATACATCGGCAGGCGTGGATATCGAAGCGGATGGCGAACGCGACGTGCTGGACGCGTTTGTCAAAGCGTTACGCGACGAAGCGCCGACTCTTTCCCACATTGACGAATTGACCGCCTCGTTCGGACCCGCCAACGGCTTCCGTTCATTTGAGATCGTCCATTCCGAATCCATTGACTCCGCCTTCCAGCCGATCTCGCCCGATGTTGCCATCTGCGACGATTGCTTGCGCGAACTCTTCGATCCATCGGATCGACACTATCGTTATCCATTCATCAACTGCACCAACTGCGGACCGCGCTTTACTATCATCAAAGACATTCCTTATGACCGTCCCAAGACAACCATGGCGCCGTTCGCGATGTGTCCCGATTGCGAACGCGAATATACCGATCCGTCCAATCGAAGATTTCATGCCCAGCCGGTGGCATGCCCGGTCTGCGGGCCGCATGTTTGGTTGGAAATACGCAACACGCAAAACGCAACCGATGAAGAAGCCATTCAAAAAACTCGGCAATTATTAGCCGAAGGCAAAATCATTGCCATCAAAGGTTTGGGCGGATTCCATCTTGCTTGTGATGCAACCAATGCTGAGTCTGTGACCGAGCTTCGCAAGCGCAAATTGCGCGTCGATAAACCCTTTGCCTTGATGATGTCCGATCTTGAAACGATTGAGCGGCACTGTTTTGTAAGCGATACCGAACGCGAGTTGCTGCAGTCAACGGCAAGGCCGATTGTTTTACTCAAACGAAAACCAGAATCGAATATCGCTCTTGAAGTTGCGCCAAAACAAGACACAATTGGCATCATGTTGCCATACACTCCATTGCATTATTTGCTTCTCGAAAAAGCAGATGATTTTCCGCAAGCTCTCGTCATGACCAGCGGCAACTTAAGCGAAGAACCGATTGCCACCGATAACGTAGAAGTGCGCCAAAGATTGTCATCGCTGGCGGATGCATTTCTGTTGCACAACCGCGATATTTACATTCGTTGTGACGATTCGGTGGTGCGCGTCTTTGAAAAGGAAATCTATCCCATCCGCCGTTCGCGCGGATATGCTCCGTTTCCCGTCAAATTGCCGCGGGAATTTCCGCCGTTGCTGGCGGCTGGCTCCGAACTAAAAAATACGTTTTGCATTACGAACAAAAATTATGCATTCTTGAGTCATCACATCGGCGATATGGAAAACTATGAAACCCTGAAATCGTTTGAGCAGGGTGTGGAACATTTCGAGCGGTTGTTCCGGGTCACACCGGAAGCCATCGCGTATGATCTGCATCCAAACTATTTAGCCACACGTTACGCGTTGGAACGCGCTGAACGCGAAAACCTGCCAGCAATTGGAGTCCAGCATCATCACGCGCACATCGCGGCGTGCATGGCGGAACATGGCTTGGACGGTTCGCAGCCTGTCATCGGCTTATCGTTCGATGGGACCGGTTATGGTGAAGACGGCGCGATCTGGGGCGGAGAATTTTTGGTTGCGGATTATAAATCGTACCAACGGCCATTTCATCTGGGATATTTCCCGCTGCCCGGCGGAGACGCGTCCATCAAGAAACCAGCGCGCACCGCGCTGGCTTTGCTGTGGTCACTGGGAATGGAATGGGACAAACATCTTGCATCCGTTGTTGAATTCAACCAAGAAGAACGAAACATTTTGAAAATCCAACTGGAAAAGAAGATCAATGCGCCGATGACTTCCAGTATGGGCCGCTTGTTCGACGCGGCTGCGGCGCTGGCGGGCGTTCGGCAAACTGTCAATTACGAAGGTCAAGCTGCCATCGAGTTCGAAGCGTTGGCTGATCCGGATGAGGCGGGGGGGTACTCTTTTGCGTTGGAACAGGCGCAAGTCGGAGTCGGAAGCGCTTTTGAGGCATTGATAAAAGATGTGAGGGCAGGAATCCCTGTCT
Organism: Anaerolineales bacterium; assembly: GCA_036567885.1. GTDB lineage: Bacteria > Chloroflexota > Anaerolineae > Anaerolineales > Villigracilaceae > Fen-1038. Next base: position 2,138 of record DATCTP010000356.1, read on the forward strand.
CAAAAATTTCGGCGCGCTTCCACAACGGTCTGGCTGAAACGATCCGGAGCACGGTCAAGAAAATCAATCAAGAAACAGGCATTCGCACCATCGCACTATCCGGCGGAGTTTGGCAGAATCTCACCTTATTAGGACGAACTTTATCACTATTGCATTCAGATGGATTCACGGTATACCTACATCGTCAGGTGCCGACGAATGACGGCGGCCTTTCGCTTGGACAGGCGGTGATTGCCGCAAACAGATTGCGAGGCTAAGATGTGTTTAGGAGTTCCGGGAAAGATCGTTGAGATTTACGAAAAAGGCGGACTCAAAATGGCGAAGGTGGACTTCGGCGGGATCTTCCGCGAGGCTTGTTTGGATTATGTTCCTGAAGCAAAGATCAATGATTATTGTGTGATCCACGTGGGGTTCGCGATCAGTTTGTTGAGCGAGCAAGAAGCGATGGAAACGCTTGATCTGCTCAAGGAAATTTCCAACATCGAAACGGAACTGGGACCGGAAACGGCAGCATGAAATACGTTACTGAATATCGCGATGCGGCTTTAGTGAAAGGCGTGATCGAAGAGATCCGCCGCACCGTGACACGTCCGTGGACGATGATGGAAATCTGCGGCGGGCAGACTCATGCCATCGTTCGTCACGGACTCGATCAATTGCTTCCGCTCGAAATCGAATTGGTGCACGGACCGGGCTGTCCGGTTTGCGTGACTCCGCTTGAGTTGATTGATAAAGCGCTCGCGATCGCGGCGCGTCCGGACGTGATCTTTTGTTCTTATGGTGATATGTTGCGTGTGCCCGGTTCGGGACGCGATTTGTTTTCGGTCAAGGCACAAGGCGGCGACGTGCGCGTGGTTTATTCGCCGTTGGACGCGGTACAGATTGCCCAGAAAAACCCTGATAAACAGGTTGTCTTTTTTGCAATTGGTTTTGAAACCACCGCGCCGCCGAATGTAATGAGCGTTTTACACGCGCAGAGACTCGGCTTGACGAATTATTCCATTTTGGTTTCGCACGTGCGCGTGCCGCCTGCCATCAATGCCATCCTTTCTTCATCGGAGAATCGCGTGCAGGGATTTCTATTGGCGGGTCATGTCTGCGCGGTGATGGGATATTGGGAATATCCAGCGCTGGCGAAAAAGTTCAAAGTGCCGATGGTGGTCACCGGCTTCGAGCCGCTTGATATCGTCAATGGGATTTTGCAGACTGTTCAGTTGCTTGAAGCGAATAAATTGGAAGTTGGCAATGCCTATTCACGTGCAGTCACATTGGAAGGCAATCAGCCCGCGCAAAAAACGATTCAAAAAGTTTTTATGGAATGCGACCGCAAATGGCGCGGCATTGGGATGATCCCGATGAGCGGCTGGTGTCTGCGGCCGGAGTTCGACGCGTTCAATGCGGAGAAGCGTTTCGATGTGGAAGCGATCACGGCAGACGAGTCGCCGTTGTGCATCGCGGGTCAGATTCTGCAAGGGTTGAAGAAGCCGCATCAATGTTCCGCGTTTGGAACCGTATGCGATCCCGAACATCCGCTCGGCGCGACGATGGTTTCCTCCGAAGGCGCGTGTGCGGCATATTACAAATATGGACGCGTAAGTTTATTCGCGGAGAAGGAATATATGCTATCCGCAGATTACACAGATGAAAGAAAAAATCGGTGAAATCTGCATAATCTGTGGATGATGATTGGCTGGTGAATGATGAGTGATGAAACGGTGAACATTGAAGGTGCGGTCTGTGCGCCGCCTTTGCCGCATAACGAACAGATCGTGATGGGACACGGCGCGGGCGGACGCATGACTCATCAACTGATTCAAAAATCTTTTTTGCCCGCGTTCGATAATTCTGCGCTGCGTGCCGGAGACGATGCGGCGGCGTTGGAACCCAAGGCGGGTGTGCAACTCTCGATCAGCACCGACGCGCACGTGGTCTCTCCGTTGTTCTTTCCCGGCGGCGATATCGGTCGCTTGGCAGTCTGCGGCACGGTCAATGATGTGGCGATGCTTGGCGCAACGCCGCTTTATCTGACGGCGGGTTTTATTCTTGAAGAAGGTTTATCCATCGAAACGCTTCAACGTGTCATTGGTTCAATGAAAGCGGCTGCGCAGGAAGCCAACGTTCA
>DATCTP010000357.1:0-7600 GCA_036567885.1 Anaerolineales bacterium
TCAAACATCATGCGCGTTCGTTGATCTTCAGCGCCAGCATTCCGGCGCCGAACGCGGCGGCGGCATTAGCCGCGCTTAGGATCATGCGCGACGAACCTCAACATAGCGCACGCGTCAATGCCATTGGGGACCGCGTCCGCAAGGAACTCAGCGCAATGGGTTTCAATATTGGTCATTCCGTATCGCCGATTATTCCAATCATGATCGGTGATACCCCGCGAACCATTATTGCTTGGAAAGCATTGTTCGATGCAGGCGTGTTCGTTAATCCGGTTTTATCACCGGCGGTTCCCGCGGGCCAGGAAATTTTGCGGACGAGTTATATGGCGAGTCATACCGATGAACAAATCGACCGCGCCTTGGAAATATTTCGAACAGTCGGTAAGCAATTGGGATTGATTGCATAGTTTATTTCCTCCGACAACTTCCTCACATTTACACCTGTGACCCATACAGGCGTATAATTTCCATGAGGTAAATTTTCGAATCGGAGGAATGCATGGGAACCAAAAAAGGCGTAATTGCCATTCTAACAGGCGGGGGCGATGTGCCGGGTCTTAATCCGGCTATTCGCGCGGTCACGATACGTGCTTTGCGGGAGGGATATCGAGTTATCGGTATCCGCCGCGGCTGGGGAGGACTCGTGGATATCGTCCGGGAAAAAGATGCGGATAACTCAGGTAATTTCCAGGAATTGACCGAGGAAATTGTCAACCGCGCCGGTCGGACAGGCGGAACGTTCCTGCACACATCACGTACGAACCCTGGTAAAGTAAAAAAGGCGGATGTCCCTGAGTACTTGCGGGATAGATTTAATGCGGAGCGCAATGACCTGACGCCTGAAGTGCTGAAGAATCTCGATTTCCTTGGCGTGGATTTTATAGTCCCGATTGGTGGAGACGATACACTAAGCTATGGTGTGCGTCTTTATCAGGAAGGAGTAAGAACCGTTGCCATTCCGAAAACGATGGATAACGATGTGCCCGGCACGGATTATTGCATTGGATTCAGCACATGCGTCACGCGTACCATTGCGTTGACCAATAGTTTGCGGACGATTGCCGGTTCGCACGAACGTTTTCTTGTACTGGAAGTTTTCGGCCGTTACGCAGGCTTCACGGCGATGGTCCCCACGATGGCTGGCGCGGCGAACCGTTGCGTAATCCCGGAATTCCAATTCAACATTGAACATCTCACGGAATTGCTGACCAAAGATCGCATGAGCAATCCCAGCCGTTATTCGATTGTGCTGGTCTCGGAAGGCGCAATGTACCAAGGTGGCGAAATGATCTTCGAAGGCGGTGCAACAGACGCCTATGGTCACGCCAAGTTGGGCGGGATCGGCGATTTGGTGGCGGCAAAGATCAAAGAGATTTCGCCTAAGTTCAATAACGGTCGCACCGTGGATGTGGTGGATCAAAAACTCGGTTATATGGTGCGCGGCGGTGATCCCGATGCGATTGACTCGATTGTCCCGATGGCATTTGGTAATTTGGCACTTGACCTGATTCTCAAAGGCGTACACGGGCGGTTGGTGGTTTTGAAAAACGGTCGCTATGACAATATGCCACTGGATGTGATCACGGCCACCAAGAAAGTCGTTAACGTCAAAGAATTCTACGATACCGATCGTTATCGCCCCATCTACGAAAACTTTGAAATGAAACCTTTGTTCCTGATGACCAGTGAAGGATAGATTAGAAATAATAAAGAGCCGAGGCAATTGCCTCGGCTCTTTAGGAGAATGTGGCTTTGTATTTCCTTCCGCTAATCATCCAACAATTTCAACACTTCTTTAGCGGCAAGCGGAACAGCTTTTTCAACTTCAGGGGAAAGCACATCAGAGAAATCATACACATTTTTGGCTTCAATGGCCACGACATCCACATGCGAAGGTACTTCTGCACCAATCGATTGCGCGGCTTCCAGAGCCGTCACCAATGACGCGTCATGAACAGATGCGGAATGCCCCGCGTAGGGATTTTCCAATTCGGCAAGCGGGAAAACTTTAACGCATCCTTCTGGACTTTGACCGGTTTCCATGGAATCGATGATGATCACCCGCTGATAACCGAGCATCCGCTCCATCAGGCTGAGACCACCCAAAGAAGCGCAATCAATCTCAATAGCAGAGTCGGGGTCAATGATGGCGCTTAGCTGGCTGGCTACTTTCCAGCCGACGCCGTCATCGCCGAGGATGGGATTGCCAAGTCCGATGATTAAAGTCCTCATGTCTTGTAGCATTTAACCAGTCTTATCATCACGCTATCCAATATAGACTTTTAGCCGCGTTTCAAAACTTCAATGGTTTTGCCTCTTGCATCATGGATAGTCACTTCCAGCGGCATCTGACCGGGCAGGGAATGGGTCGCACAACCAAAGCACGGATCATAGGCGCGGAACGCCATCTCGACCATGTTCAACATTCCTTCGGTGACGATGGCGCCTTTCTTGATAAGGCTGGATGCGGCTTTATTGATAGACATGCTGATCGGCGCGTAGTTGTTGGTGGTGCCGACGATGAGATTCACTTTGGTAATGACACCGCGCTCATCGGTCTGATAATGATGCGTGAGTGTGCCGCGCGGCGCTTCGACGATGCCGATGCCTTCGGTTGGTTTCTCGGTTGGAATCGTATGGAAGTTTGGTGAAGTAATTTCGGGATCGGTGGCAAGTTCAACCCAGTGTTCCGCTGCGTAAAGCAGTTCAATGAGACGCGCCCAATGCGTGGCGAGTCGCTGGTGGACGGGCTTGCCGCCCAACGTCGAGTAGAAGCGTTCGTATTCAGCTTGAGCAAGTGGCGTCGCCATTCCATCTGCCGCGTTCAAACGCGAAAGCGGAGTTGCGCAATAAACGCCAGAGTCTTTTCCGTCAACGAAACCTTTCCAGCCGACTTTCTTGAGATACGGGAATTTGAGATAGGTCCACGGCTCAACGTGTTCGGCGATATTCTCTGCGTAATCCTTCGGTGAATATTTTACAAATTCCTTTCCATCCGGGTCAACCACACGGACTTTGCCATCGTAGAAATTGATTTTGTTGTTCTCATCCACCATGCCCATGTAATACGTGCGGTGAGTGTAAATGTCGCCGAGGATGAGGTCAACATATTGTTTGTTGCCCAGCACAATATCGTTGAAAAGATTCAGGCTGAATTGAGCGAACTCAACCGCCCATCTTCCCATCTCTTCGATTTCTTTGCGTTGTTCCTCGGTGATGCCTTTGGTGAGACCTCCGGGGATGGATGTGCAGGGATGGACTTTTCGTCCGCCGATCATCTCAACAACGGTGTGACCGGCCTTGCGCGCCTGAATGACTTTGCCGCCGATTTCGAGTCCGACTTTATGAATCACACCGAGGATGTTTCTTTCCGCTACCGGCGCATCCGGACCCATCACAAAGTCAGGTCCGCCCAACGCGTAGAAGTGAGTCGCGTGATCGGTGACGAAAAAGGCCATGTAAAGCAGTTCGCGCAGGAGTTTTGCGGTGCGCGGCGGATCGACGTGATAAACCATGTCAGCGGCTTTGGCGGCCGCCATGTGATGCGCTTCGGGGCAGACGCCGCAAATTCGGTTGGTGAGAAGCGGCATTTCCTCCACTGGCCGCCCCACGCAGAATCGTTCGAAGCCGCGCAGTTCGGGGATTTGGAAATAGGTATTAGCAACATCGCCTTCTTCATTCAGGAAGATTTCGATTTTGCCGTGACCTTCAAGGCGGGTAATAGGATCAATCGTGATGCGTTGTGTCATATCATGCCTTCTCTTTCTTCCACGCGGGGACGCCAGCCTTCAACAAGGAGCCAGCTAAATTGAAACGATAGAATTGTCCGGTCGGGTCAACTAATCCATCGAGGATTCGGTCAATCTCTTCGGGTTCTTTTGCATCAATGACAGATGCAAAAGCGGAAATGAGCCTTGCGCCGTAATCTACGACGCCCTCAGCGGGACCATAACAACCAATGCATTGTGCGCCTGCGGTGGGACAGCGCGCATTGCATCCGCTGCGCGTCGCGGGACCATTACAAGGAATGCCCTGTTCGAGCAGACAGAGTGTTGGGTCAGGTGCGATGCCCCAAATGCGATTGAAGGCTTTGATGGTCTTCACGTTGCGCGTACGTTTGCATTCATCGCAAACGGTGGAATTGCCAGCGCCAATCACAGAGCCTTTGGGCGGCAGTTCGGCTTTGCCCTGCAACACTTGAATAACAAGGTCGATCACCGCCGCGATCTGGTGTGACTCGGGCGGACAGCCCGGCATGTAATAATCCACATCCACAACCTGATCGAGCGTCTTCAACACGGGCAGGATCTTTGGAATGTGGATTTCGCCCTCGGGCACATCGTACGAAGTCATCGGATAGATTTCGTGTGGGTTATCGGTCGTGAGAGTGTTGAATGCCGTATGAACGATCTCGCGCGAGTCGCTCAAATTAGCTAATCCGGGAATACAACCTTCGGTTGCGCAGGAACCAAAAGAAACTAATATCTTTGACTTTTGCCTGAGCAATTTTGCCATGTGCTCGTTCTCGTCGTTGCGGATTCCACCGTTGAACAATGTGAGCAGGATCGAGCCATCTTCCATCGCTTCGACATCTTTGTATTTGGCATCCATCGCAACAGGCCAAAAGACAACATCGAAATTGGCGTCCACATCCAGGATTTTTTCGTGGATGTTCAAGACTGCGATTTCACATCCGCCGCAGGATGCCGCCCAGTACATTGCGAATTTCGGTTTTTCGGTCATGCCGGCACCTCCACTTTTTCCTGGACCACTTCAGGGGCGAGCGATGGTGTGCTTCCGTTTTTGCCCCAGTGAAGCGGACCCAGTGCGCGCACCTCTTCGATAAAGGATGAAACTTCGCTGGCGAATTTCGCTCCCTCCGCAGCGGAAGCCCAAACCAATCGAATGCGCGCCGGTTCAATTCCAAAGCCTTGAAGCGTGCGCCTCATCAACTGGAAGCGGCGCAAGGCTTTATAGTTTTGCTCAATGTAATGGCATTCACCCGGATGACATCCGGTGATCATCACGCCGTCCGCGCCGTTGGCAAGAGCTTTGAAAACGAAGGTCGGATCGAGCCGCCCCGAGCACATCAAGCGGATCAACCGGACGTTCGGCAGATATTTGATGCGGGCGGTCCCGGCAAGGTCTGCCGCGCGATACGAACACCAGTTGCAAGTGAAGCCGATAATTGTGGGTTCAAATGAATCGGTCATGGTTGTATCTCCTAAACGGCTATCAGTTCTGGTTCAACGTTGAGCATGAGCAGACCTTCGATCTGCGCCATGATTTGATCGTTGCTAAATACTGTGCCTGTGATGGCTCCAGCAGGGCAGGCGGCCACACACGTGCCGCATCCCTGACACAACGCGGGGTTGATCTCGGTGACCATGCGATCTTCGTGGAAGGTGATGGCATTGAATGGACATAAGCCATTGCAAATGCGGCAACCCGAGCATTTCTCTTCGACGACACTGGCGCGTACCGGCTCGAGCGCCATTTGCTTCTGCTCGATTCTTCCAAGGACGCGCGCCGCGGCGGCCGCGCCTTGTGCGACGCTGTTTGGAATATCCTTGGGTCCCTGCGCGCAACCAACGATGAAGATTCCTTCAGTCATCGTCGCGACCGGATCGAGTTTAGGATGCTTCTCGATGAACCAGCCGTTTACAGAGCAGGAAATGCCGAATTTTTTGGCAACTTCCTTGGCGTCTTTGCGAGGTTCGAGAGCCGCTGAAAGGATGACCATATCCACCGGGATGCGGCGTTGTTTGCCAACCAGCGTATCTTCGACTTGAATAATGAGTTTGCCTCTTTCGCTTTCGATGCGAGGCACATTCGACACTTCAGCAACTTTGCCGCGTACGAATAGAGTGCCTTCTTCCAGCACGCGTTGATAGAACTCATCGTAATCTTTGAATGCCGTACGCATGTCAATGTAGAAGTTGTAGACCGTGGCACCGGTTCGTTCGTGGACGAGGTGTGCAAACTTCAAACTTTGCATACAGCAAATGACAGAGCAATAGTTGTTGAAGTTGCGGTCGCGAGATCCGGCACAGTGAATGATGCCGACCGCTTTCGGAGCTGTTTTCCCGTCTCGTAAGACGATATCGCCATTGGTGGGTCCAGCCGCGTTCGTAAGACGTTCCACTTCCAGCGAAGTGAAAACATTCGGCAGTCGTCCATATCCATAGTTGGTGATCCGACGCGCATCGAATAGTTCATAGCCCGTTGCGAGAATAATATTACCGACGTCAAGCGTCAGAATCTCATCTTTTTGATTGAAGTCAATCGCATTAGTGGGGCAGAACTTCTCACATGCTTTGCAGGTGCCCTTTTCATAATAGGTGCAGTTTGGAACGTCAATCACAGGGAACTTTGGGACGGCTTGCGGGAACGGCGTGTAAACAGCTTTGCGATAACCAAGCCCGGCCTCGTACACATCGTCAATCACTTTCTTTGGACATTTCTCCTGGCAGATTCCACAGCCCGTACATAATTCTTCATTGATCATTCGAGCTTTCTTGCGGACTGTCACCGTGAAGTTGCCGACGTAGCCATCCACTTTTTCTACTTCGCTCCACGTGAGCAATGTGATGTTGGGGTGTGACCCAACCGAAACCATCTTCGGTGTCAGGATGCATGCGGCGCAATCCAGCGTTGGGAAGGTTTTATCGAACTGTGCCATGTGTCCGCCGATGGATGGCTCGCGTTCCACCAGATAAACATGAAAGCCCGCGTCGGCGATTTCCAACGCACTTTGAATCCCGGCAATGCCTCCGCCCACTACCAGGGTGGCGGGATTGATCGGCACTGTCAATGGATCGAGCGGGACATGATGGCGGACGCGTTCCACGCCGCCGGAGATCATGGCTTTGGCTTTGGCGGTCGCGGCAACTTTATCAGTGTGCACCCATGAAACCTGTTCGCGGATCGAAACCATCTCACATAAGAACGGATTGAGTCCGGCGTTGGCGCAGGCGGTGCGGAAGGTTTTTTCATGCAAATGCGGGGAGCATGCGGCAACGATCACACGGTTCAGCCCCAGTTCTTTGATATCTTTTTCGATTAACTCTTGGCCAAGGCTGGAGCACATGAATTTGTATTCGCGTGCAATCACCACGCCGCGGTGCTTTAATTTCGACGCGGCCCATTCGGCAATTTGCACGACATCCACCACACCTGCGATATTCGTACCGCAATGGCAGACATAAACACCGATTCTTTCTTGACCATCGGCTGGAGAGGCGTTTTCAATCATGTTCTTAGTCATTTTGCCACCTCCTTTTTCAATGCTTTTTTGATGCCTTCTTCGGTAACTAATGGAACAGGCATAGGTAATCCTTCAGGTTTGCGGGGACGACGCGGCGGTGCGGATGGTGTTTCAGGTGGGGCTTGGACTCCGATGGCTTCCAACACGTTTTTCGCGCTGACGAGTTCTAATCCAAAACCAAGCTCTTTTGGATCGATGCCAAAAGCCAATCCCATCAGTTGAGTGAAGAATAAAATAGGCATATGGTAATTGGTGCCGAAAAAGTGATTGGTTTCACCTTGATAACCGTCAATATTCAATTGGCACATCGGGCAGACGGTGATCATGGCGTCT
>DATCTP010000358.1:0-8455 GCA_036567885.1 Anaerolineales bacterium
ATATAGAAAATCAAAAAAGAATATGCCCAAATCGGTAAAGTTGCCAGCATTGTTATTTACTTTTTCTCGGACAACCGCCGCGCTTGTCGTTCTTTTGCGGCTTCCATTTTTCGCTTCTCGTCTTCAGTCTCGGCTTTGATCGTCGGAACGGGAGTGGGTTTGCCCTCATCATCCAGCGCGACATAAACCAAATAGGCGGTGTTGGTATGCGTCCGTTCGCCAGTGATGGGATTCTCGGCTTGAACCTGAACTTCGGCTTCCATGGAAGTGTGACCAGTGTATGTGACTTCAGCCGTTAGAAGAACGAGATCGCCGATCTTGATGGGATTGCGGAAGACCATGGAGTCGATGGCAACGGTCACCACGCGTCGCTGGGCGTGACGCATGCAAGCCAGCGCGCCCGCTTCATCCACCAGCTTCATGATCCAACCGCCGTGAACGTTGCCGAGCAGGTTGGCGTGTTCAGGATGCATCAATTGTGCGATGTTGATGCGCGAAGCGCGCATCGGTTTGGACGTAGTGGAATCAGTCATTTCAATCTAAATCTTCGCGGAGTTCACCGGCATCGGTGGCATGCAAACGCTCAGGCTCGTCGAGCAAAATGTCCGTGATGTTGTTCGCCAACTCGCTCATCATGGGGGCAAGGGGAATCGTTGCAGGCGGGTAAACTTTTTGGGGATGGGCAGGCGGCTTGAGTCGAGGTTTGAGCGTAAATGTCGAGCGCTTTCGGAGAATGCGCGGATCGTTTGTCAGGTATCCAACATAATTTCCAAGCACGGAGTAGACATCCCGTTTCGGTGTTACCCATCCGATCCAATCGCCGTTGCGATTATAAAGATATGGGTAATCGAGGAAGGCTTCCGGTTCGCCTTTCGATGTATAGATTGGAATAAGAGCCATAACTTCGCCTCGCAAATCAATTTACATCATTATACGTCCAATAGCGATTTACGAAGAAGTTCCAAAGCATTACAATTCCAACAGCAATTGCAAGGGTGACATTTCGGGCGAGAAAGTCAGGCGTGATGGATTTGGTGAGATTGGCGTTTTGAAAAAAAGTCAGCAGAGGCGGTTCGCCAAAGTGCAGTATGGGGATGCGGATGATAATTCCAACGATGTTTACTGCGAAGAACATCGCGAGTTGATGATGCAACTGGCGCGAACGCGAATCGGGATAGGTCCAATAACGGTTCCAAATGAAATTACTGATCACAGCGCATGTAAATGAAATGGTGCCAGCATACACCAGCGGCATATCGAAGAAGTGTGCTAACACGTTGGCGATGCCAAAATCCACCAGCGCGCCAAAGGCGCCGACTGCCATGAATTTTAGAAAGCGGGTTCGTTCCTGCGGATCGGTAAGGATAACGGTCATTTCAATCCCAGTTTTTGTTTGAAATACGGAATGGTCTTACGGAGACCCTCTTCGAGATTCACCTTCGGCTCCCAGCCAAGGATGGTGCGGGCGCGGGTGATATCCGGCTGTCGGCGCTGCGGATCGCGGGCGCTGCGCGCATCCACGTATGTGATTCCGGCTTGGTTGCCAACGATCTTGTTGATCGTTTCTGCGAATTGAAGCAGGGACATTTCCACAGGATTGCCGATATTGACCGGCAAATGTTCATCCGACATCAGCAAACGGACGATGCCATCCACTAAATCGTCCACGTAGCAAAACGAACGCGTCTGCGAACCATCGCCGTAAACGGTAAGCGGCTGACCGAGCAAAGCTTGCTTGAGAAGATTAGGAAGCGCGCGCCCGTCTTCGAGGTCCATGCGCGGACCGTAGGTGTTGAAAATGCGGACGATGCGTGTGTCCACCTGATGCTGGCGGTGATATGCCATCGTTAATGACTCGGCGAAGCGTTTGGCTTCATCATAAACCGCGCGCGGACCCACCGGATCAACATTCCCTGCGTACGTTTCGGCTTGCGGATGAACCAGCGGGTCGCCATAAATTTCGCTGGTGGAGGCAAGCAGGAAGCGCGCCTTGTTTGCTTTGGCAACTCCAAGCGTGTTGTGCGTTCCGAGCGCGCCGGCTTTCATGGTTTGAATCGGAAGATTGAAATACGCATAAGGCGATTGCGGGTTCGGGCTGGCAGGCGATGCAAAATGCAAAACGGCATCAATCTTGCCCGGCATAAAAATATAATTGGATACATCGTGCTTGTAGAACGTGAACTTATTATTGCCCATCAAATGGGCGATGTTCTCGCGGCTGCCCGTGACGAAGTTGTCGATGCCGACCACTTCGTGGTCATCCGCTAACAAACGGTCACAAAGATGGGAGCCGAGAAATCCAGCCGCGCCAGTGATTAAAATTCGCATGAATACCTCATATGTTTTGATGTGTCATTGCGAGCCATTCTTTGGCGAAGCAATCTCCTCATCGCGTGCGGATTGCTTCGGGCTTCGCCCTTGCAATAACATGATTTTATTTCCAATCAATATTTGTAATCAATCCATCGCCAGTGATTTGATAGGATTGTCCACTGCCGCTGTCAACCAGCCAAAGATTGCCTTGATAGATCACCGCAAGAAAATCACCGGTCTGACCTTGAATCGGCTGCGGCGCCCAAGCCGGAGTCTGCGGCTCGAGGCCGGTTGAATCCGGCGGCGGAAAAAGCACGCGGTGGTTCGCTCCGTCTCGATCCATGACAATGAGGCGGTACCGACTGGTCTGGCTTTGATCCGGGAAAATGGCTTGCAGATACGCCACTTGATATGCGCTCTCCTGTCCGTTCTGGCGGACGGGGGAAGCGACCGGCGAGGCAAACATCCCGACTTGTTGGGCGAAATCGGCGGTGAAGTTGCTGAGAAGAGAAGCTCCTTTCAAATCGAAATATGGAGATTCTTCATCCGTGATCGGGGCGGGCGCGGGCGCATGATCCACAAAATAAAGCGATTTTCCATCGCCGCCAAAACTGACGCCGGGAACCCAAGCCCAATCGCTGTGCGTTTGAAGCGGTGTGATTGAGATTAGAGGGGAAGAAAGATATCCTCCCGCCACGTTCACCATTCCAATGCCATCGGGACGCGCATACGCAATGCTTCCGTCCGGCGAAATGGCGAAGGACATGCCCCACCATCCGTACACGCCGCCACTGCTTGAATCCAGAATCTTGCGCGGCGAGCCGTTGAGGCTGACTTCATATAGGTCATTATTCGCCTGCCAGCCTGGCGCGGTGGTGCGCGGCTCAACGGTTGAATAAGCAACGGTCGTACTTCCATTTGGAAGCCACTCTGCAAAGTGGACGATGTTGGATGCGTTCAAATAAATCGGCGAAGGCGACGATGACTTGGTGCTCACAGCCCACAATGTGTTGATCTGTTGATCCGCCGGTTTCTGGGATTTACGCGTGAAGAGCAGATAATTGCCATTCGATGAAAGCGCAAAGACGCGCCCATCCAAATCAGCGGTGTTGACCAGCAGGGTGCGGTTGGCGGTGGAGGTGTCCATGATCCAGGCATTGCCGCCCGCAAGGTACGCAATTTTACCGGGAATGGATAACGGTGTAAATGAGGCTTGCGCGCCGACCATCATGATCTCTGGTAATGCGTTTTGCAGGATCACCGTTTTAACAATGGTTTTGCTGGTTTCGACTCCATCTTCGAGCACGCGGCGATAGGTGATTTCCTGCTGTCCATTGACTCCGGCTTGGACTTCGCGCGTCTGTCCTTCGGGCAATGACTCGTTGCGGATGATCTGTTGTTCGAACGGAATCGTTTGATCTTCAGTGACGAATTCTTCTTTGACGCGCGTCAACTTGATCGTATCGCCGTTGTTGAGCACCGCATAAAACGGCGGATCGGATTTATCGAGATCGCCCGGTGTGATCCCGATTTGTTGTAATGCTTGTAAAACCGTGCTTCCCGCGCTAACGCTGACTTGTTGAGTCTTTCCGTCAGCGGTGATGCTTATATTGATTTGACTACGCCCGGCTTGGGCAAGTTGGCAACCCACTAATAGAAATGTCATTGCGAGTGAAACGAACACCCAAAGGGCGCGCGGTAATTTGTTAAATACGAGATTGCTCACCTGCACTGCACCGGACGCAGCGCGGTGCAAGTGTCGCCGCGGGGCGCAACGCGTCGCGCCCCTACCAAAAATTGCGGCGTCTCGCAATGACATCTTTTGCACTGGTATAATCCAACCTACTTGAGGCGGCCCGTGACGGTCATCACGCCGTTAGCAATGGAGATGCTTTCCAAGCGGAATCCGGTTGCGGCGGGTCCGAGCGAACCGGTGAAGGCTTCGACAATCAATGTGCTGATGGCGTCGTTCAATCCTTGCGGAGCCGGGAACGGTCCAAAGTCCTCCTGTGTGATTTCGATGGTTGGCTGTCCGTTTGAATCCACACCTACATTCATCGTGACGCTGGCGTTGGCGATGAACATGCCTTGTTGAACTTTTCCAAATACTTTCATCTGACCGTTTTGCAACTGCACTTGCGGGTCCGTGACCAGCGGATTGGGTTGCGATTGCAGATAATACGTGAGATACGATGTCAGTTGTTCTTCGGTAATGTTAAGTGTGATGGTTCCGGACGAAGCGCCTGCGGCAACCGATTGCTGGACTTGATCCTTCAAACTTTGCACCGCGGCGGTCGAGACCGGAATCGGTGTGGCGGGATAATTTGGCCCGCCGACAAAGATCGAACAAGCGAGAGTGGCAAGAGCAAGTGTAATCAATGCAATTAAAATTTTTTTCATGATTTACTTTCATTATGTCATTGCGAGCGCCGAAGGCGCGTAGCAATCCTATATTATGCAACGGCTTGTTTGAATTGAATGGAGATTGCTTCGCTCCGCTCGCAACACTTGCACCTGACGCAAGTGCAGGTGTGACATTTGAAATTCAAGGAGTTATTATAGCATGAGCGAAAATGAAAACAACGACCTGCCGCTTGCGGTTCAAATCGAGGGATTGTTATTTGTCGCGGCAGAACCGGTGGCGCCGGCGCATTTGGCGGAAGCGTTGGATGTCGCGCCGTCCATGATCGAAGCTGCGCTGAAAGAATTGGAAGCTTCGCTTCAAACGCGCGGACTGCGATTGCAGCGGCACAGCGGACGCGTGCAATTGACCACAACTCCGCAACTCGCGGCGACGATTGAACGGTTCCTGGGCCTCGAAGCGACGACTCATCTGACGCGCGCCGCGCTCGAGACGCTGGCGATCATCGCTTATCAACAGCCGGTGACGCATCCGCAAATTGATTCGATCCGCGGTGTCAACTCGGACAGCATGTTGAAGAGTCTGTTGAGCAAAGGCTTGATCATTGAATCGGGCCGCGCCGATGGACCCGGTCGCCCTATCCTGTATTCCACCGCGCCTGAATTTTTACAACACTTTGGGATTAATTCGATTACTGAATTGCCATCACTGGAAGTTGCCGAAGAAGATAACACTCATGATGAGATGCTGAAGGGATAAAAGAAAGTCCTGGGCATGCTTTTCTCTATATAAGTAACTTATATTAAAGTAAAGAAAGAAACGTGGCGCGAGATTGGAAAGCGTTGTGTTTTGAATTCTAGATTATTTGCGTAACGCCGCTAGCCGGACGCGTCCTTATGCGTATCGGTTGATTTGGTGAAATCGAAGACTTGAAGCTGGTATTGCTTTATTGGCAGAATGGCCTTATATGCCTGCCACCATGACAATGTCCGCTTTGGTGGAACTTTCCTAATGACGAGATCTACATAAGTGCCGCACCCAAATAGAAGTGTTAATACGGCGATGGGCAACGCGAGGAAAAGCGAAGGAACGAAGTACCATAGGGCCCCGCCAATATATATGGCGTTGACGGTAGACATGACTATGGCCATCCACTTCCCGAAATCCTCGCAGGCAACTTTCTGGAGATCTTGATCTCCCAGAAACCGTGGCTTATACGTTTCTGGCAGGTCGTGAATCTGGTCGTACAGTGCTCCTCTTGCGTGGTTCATATCATCAATGTAACCGAGCTCCGCTTTGCGGATATCGAACATCTTGGCACTCAGGAACATTCCGATCACACCTAGGATGGCGAGAAGCAGACCTACGAAGTGATCGGGGCTGGTGATCGCATCTGTTTCGGTCGGTCCTTTGGCCATGAGTGTGATGATGCCGGCCGCTGACGGTAATGTGATGAGAGCGATCCAAAAGTTGAATACCCCCATGAAGTGATTGAACTGCACCTCGTACGTCTTCTGCGCACATTCGTACTCACCCTTGAGAAACTCACGAACATCATCCGGCATGTGTCACCTCATCGAGAGATTGGCTGCCACCTACCACCTTTTGCCTTATCTTCCGAATGTATCTCTGCATGCTGGTGGCTTTGTATGTTCTTTCGTCACACTGAATTAGGGGGCAGGCTGGCAGTCTAATTGCTTTTAGGCTTGCAGTCAAATTCCTAAAATTAATTTAGGAATTTGACAACAAAACGATTACAATTCAAGTATAGCATTGGATAAATAATATGCAAGAACGTATTCAAAAACTTTTAGCTCAAGCTGGTTATGGTTCGCGCCGCGGCTGTGAAGAATTCATCACAGCCGGGCGCGTACGCGTCAATGGAAAGGTCGCGATCCTCGGTCAAAAAGCCGATCTCGCCGTGGATAAAGTCACGATGGATGGCAAGCCGCTCGCCGCGCCCGAGAAATTAACCTATATTGCACTTTATAAGCCGCGCAATATCATCTCGTCCGTGGATGATGAAGTGGGACGCAAGACCGTGCGCGATCTGATCCCCGAAACCGAACGTCTTTATCCCGTCGGTCGTCTGGATTGGGATAGCGAAGGCTTGATCTTGATGACCAATGACGGCGACTTGACGAATAAACTCACGCATCCGCGCTATGGACATAAAAAGGAATACAAAGTTTTAGTTGCGTGTCGTCCCGACCCGGAACAGATTCAAACCTGGCGGCGTGGTGTGGTGCTGGAAGATGGATACAAAACCGCGCCTGCTGATATTTACGTTGAAGCAGGCGCGGGAAAAGGCGCGTGGCTGAGAGTCACAATGGGAGAAGGGCGCAAGCAACAGATCCGCGAGATCGGTTCGTTGTTGGGTTTGCCGGTTGTCCGCATTGTGCGTATCCGCATTGGAACGTTATTGCTTGGAAATCTCAAGCCCGGCGAATGGCGCCATTTGACTGAAGGTGAAGTTCAAGAATTGAAAGGGCGGAAGGGAGCAGAGTCTTTGCCTGCACAGAAAAGAAATCAACCGCGAAGGCCGCTAAGTAGAAATAAAAAATATTAAGGTGTCATTGCGAGGAGCGCAGCGAAAAAGCAATCTCCTGTATGAGGAGATTGCTTCGGGAAATACACCTCGCAACGACATTTGCATTCTTATTTTGCAAACTCACCGATAATGCGCGCCATGTGACGCGCGTGTTTCAAATATAAATCAATGCGGATATTTTCATTCGGCGCGTGAGAACGAGTATCAGGATAGCCGAGTCCGCCGGTGGCAACCGGCAAGCCGAGGTCATGCACGAACGGATAACTTGGTCCCGAACCGCCGGTCATCGGCACAAGTTGCATCGGCGTTTCGTAAACTTCTTCCGCTGTTTTGGCAACCAATTGAATAAACGGATCATCCGGATCGGTGCGGGCGGGTGGGTCGCCGCCAAGATCGGTAATTTGTATATCGTCGAAGCCGTGTGCGTCAAGATGAGCGCGCAATTTCTTTAAGATATCGTCCGGGTGCTGGTCGGGGATGAGTCGAAAATCCACTTTGGCGGAAGCCCGCGCCGGTAAGACGGTTTTCGAACCGGGTCCCTGATAACCGGAAGTCAATCCGCAAATAGTGCAGGTCGGAGAAAACACGCCTTCGATGTTCATCTCCTCGCCGCCGGTCAGACCCTTGATGAATTTTTTCACGCCATACATGGACTTGTATTCATCGGCTTGATCCGGCAAAGCAGACATCAACTCCCGATCTCTTTTGGATGGCGGGCGGACCGCGTCATAGAAACCGGGGATCAAAATCCGTTCATCTTCACCTTTCAGCGTGCTGAGTGCCCAGACCAATCGCCAGGCGGCGTTGGCAAAGATCGAGCCGCCTAAACCGGAATGAACATCCGTGGAGGCGGTCTCGACGCTGAGTTCCACATAACAGATGCCGCGCAAGCCGAGATATTCAATCGGCACGTCACGCGAATCCACGCCGCCGAATTCCCACATGCAAGCATCAGCTTTCAATAAATCTTTGTTCTTCTTGATGAATTCAAAGAGATTGACGCTGGCAGTTTCTTCTTCGCCTTCGATGATGAACTTAACATTGCAAGGCAATTCACCTTCGGCATCGAGCAATGAATCAATTGCAAAGAGACGCGAGGTGATGTGGCCCTTGTCATCGCCCACGCCGCGTCCGTAAAGTTTTCCGTTTCGTAGTGATGGCTCAAACGGCGGCGTTTTCCATAACTCTAATGGCTCCGCGGGTTGGACATCGTAATGGTTATAAATTAG
>DATCTP010000359.1:0-8774 GCA_036567885.1 Anaerolineales bacterium
TTTTTTGTTATTTGTTATTTGTATTTAGAGGTTTTTTGTGCTACGCGGATCAAAAGCATCCCGCAAACCGTCGCCCATTAGGTTGATGCACAGGATGGTAAAGACAATAAATACGCTGGGGAAGACCCACATCCACCACACGCCTTGCAGGAGGAAGGATTGAGCCTGATCCATCATATTGCCCCATGTAGCAGTCGGTGCCTGAACACCAAGCCCTAAGAATGAAACGTAGGATTCGGTGAGGATGGCATTGGCGAGACCAAGTGTAGCTGAAACGATGATCGGACCAAGCGTATTGGGCACAAGATGGCTGAAAAAGACCCGCATGTTGCTGGCACCAAGCGCCTTGGCAGCCGAGATATAGTCCAATTCTTTCAGAGAAAGCACGTTGGCTCGCACGATACGGGCGAGATACATCCATGAGGTGCCGCCGATGACAATGATCACAACTCCCACACTCCCGCTAAAGGAGCGGCCCAAAATCATGATCGTTGGGATGCTTTGTCCAAGAAACTTGGCGAGCACAATCAACAGGAAAAGGGATGGAATGGCTAACATTGCTTCGGTGAAACGCATCAAGACTGCATCCACCCAGCCGCCAAAGTAAGCGGCGAATCCACCGATCACGGTCCCAAGGGTCACTTCCATCGTTACGGCCAATAATCCGATAAAGAGGGAAATCTGGCCGCCATAGATGATGCGATTGAACACATCGCGGCCGATGCTGTCGGTGCCAAACACGTGCAGAGCAGTGGGGCCCGACAAGCGGTGATAAAGATCAATGCCGTTAGCTCCGCTTTCAGGAACAACAATGGATCCGATGATGATAAAGAGCAACAGGAGTGTCACTCCGATTGCGCCGATCAAAGCCATGCGATGCTTCCGGAAACGACGCCATGCCAGTTGTCCGGGCGTTAAAGCAACCCCGGTTACTTCAGTAGATTTTAGCTCAAGAGTGGGAATAGAAGCAGTCTCAGCGCTCATAGTGTTAACTCAATCGAATGCGGGGGTCAATCAAAGTATATGTCATGTCAACGATGATCGTAAAGAATACTACGGCGGACGATGTAAGCAGGAGTACGCCCAGCACCACGGGGTAATCGCCATGCCCGGCATATTCCCAGAAGAGACGGCCCATGCCAGGCCAGGCAAAGATCGATTCGGTAACGAGCGCGCCTCCCAGTAGGAATGGAATATCCAATCCAATGATCGTGACAAAAGGCAGGATCGCGTTGCGCAAGGCATGTTTGAAAAGCACGGTACGGGTGCTCAAGCCTTTGGCGCGCGCCGTCCGAACATAATCCAAGCCGAGTACTTCAAGAATGCTTGAACGGAGGAAGCGGGAATAGCCTGCCGTTTGAATGGCGACTAGGCTGAAAACTGGCAGTACAAGATGATATGCCAACTGCACAGGGTCGCTGAAATCCCAAATCTCTCCCCCAGTTGGAAGGTAAGGCAGTCCCCATAACTTGAATTGCACTGCGAAGATTTGCATACTACCAAGCGCAATGAAAAAGATCGGCATGGAGTATCCGATAAAAGAAAAGGAAGTGATTAGGTTATCAGTAAATGAATATTGTCTAACCGCCGCGACCAATCCTAGAATCAAAGCAATAATAATAATGAAAATCTCAGCGGTAACCATTAGGATGAGCGTCATCGGCAGGCGTTGTTCGATCATTTGCATGACAGGCTGGTGGGAGAAAAAGGATTGACCCAGATTTCCCTGCAGAGCCAATCCGAGCCACTTGACATATTGAATAGGCATGGGTTGATCCAACCCAAGATTATGAGCTAAAGCCTGACGATCTGCCACGCTCATATGCGGATTCGTTGCATACTCCGCCATTGGATCGGAGGACAGACGCGTAAGAATAAAGCAGAGCATGGTAATGATAAAGAGTATGAAGATGGCTTGCACTAAACGACGAACCAAGTAAGACCACATAACGTTCCTTTCTCCAAAAACTCTAGAAGAGAAAATTTAAATCAAATCGGTTATGTCATACTGAGCGGAGCGAAACATCCTCTAGTGATAAAGATAAGACCCTTCGCTGCGCTCAGAGTGACAAAATCCATTAGGAATAGACCTGCAAAGTCTATTGAACCTTGCAGGTCTATTCAAAGCTCTAGGACTTACTGAGTAACATCCCAGTCAAACGAGTCCCAGTTAAAGCCGCCATTGTTGCCGCCGGGGCCGGGGACGAAGCGTGAAGACAAGCCATAAACGTTCGGGCGAGCGTACAACGGAAGCACGAGGTAGTTGTTATACATGTACTCCTGAATCGCTGTAACAGCTTTCAAGCGAGTTGCGGTATCCAGACTTGAATTGAGCTGTGTGAACATGGCATCGAAAGCGGGGTCGCAGAAGTGATAGTTGTTATCACCGCTTTGATTGTTCTTGTTCGGCACAGAAGCGCACAGGAAGTTATCGTTCCACGGATCGGGATAGAAGCCGGTCGTGTAGATCGCCATATCGAACTTGCCGGTGGGCATATCGGCGCCAGCAGAATAAGAACCGAAGAACGTGCCTGCCGGGAGGAAGTTCGTCTTGACCTCAATGCCGATTTTCTTTAGGTCGGCTTGAATGGCGGCGCCATAATCCTGACGGATTTGCTTGTTAGTGGTTTCAAGACCAATTGAGAATCTCACAGGTTGCCCATTGCAGGTGCCAGCGCGAATACCATCAGAACCTACCTTGTAGCCCGCAGCGTCCAATAGGGAAGCGGCCGTGGTTGGATCGTATGGATAGGGTTTCAAGGCTGTATCATTCCAGCTCGAATTTGGCCACAGCGTGGCGATGTTTGTGGTGCCTCCGAACAGCAAAGTCTTGATATAGGTATCGCGGTCGGTGCCGAGTGCGATGGCTTTGCGGACGTTTGGATCCTGAAACGGGCAGAAGCCGTTCACATCACTTTGACCAACGGTCGCGCCAGTGCTATCTTGTTTTCCAGCGGTTGTGCCGAGGTTGAAGAACAGATGCTCAAAGTCGCCGGAACCATCGGTACGATCAACAACCTTTCCGTTAGTATCCTTGTTCATTTGTTGAAGTGTGGGCAGATCGGATGCAGCTAGATCAGGCACCAAATCAACAGCCCCTGCTTTCAACGAAGCCAAACCAGTGGTTGGGTCAGGCACGAACTTGATATTGATCTGGGAAAGCTTAGGCTTGCCTTGCCAATAGTTGGGGTTGGGAACCAAGGTCATATGATCGCCAGCTACCCATTCCTTGACCATGAAGGGCCCAGAGAAGACAGTGGGCAGATGAGACTCAGGATTCTTTTCCAAGCCCTCCTTGCCCTGCAAGATATGCGCTGGTAAAAGCGGATCACCTGTGTTTGCACCCACAGAGAAGAGCAGATACCAAGATGCATATATAGCATTGAAATGAACAACGGCGGTCAAATCATCTGGAGTATCAATACTCGTAATGTAAGTAGGACCACCCGCAGATGACCACCCAGCGCGGCTGAGCACTGCATTCTTCGAGTCGGCATTCATCTGCCAGGTGTAAAGGATATCCTTGGAAGTAATCGGCTGGCCATCGGACCATTTTAGATTTGGTTTAAGCTTGAGTGTGATAGTTTTTCCATCGGCAGAGATGTCGCCGTTTGCTACTGTTGGAACTTCAGCGGCCAAGTCGGGAATGAGGTTGTCTTTTGCATCCCATTTGAACAGGCCGATCGTAATGAGCTGGTCAACCCACACAGCGTACGACATTTGAGTGAAATATCCACCTAAGTTATCGGGCTCTTGTGAATAAGCAAGGGTAACAACCTTTGGAGCTGAAGAAGCAGCTCCGCCGCCACAAGCCGCCAGTACCATACTGGCGAAGATGACGACGACAAGTAAAGCGTACAGTTTACGATTCACGGTTTCTCCTCCTACAGAGAATTTAGGATTGGGTAGGATATATGCCTACCAGTTGGATTTGACAAACAACAACCGAATCACAATCATTGTTCATGTGAGATTTGAGGCTCACCTCCTTCCAAGTTTTTTGAGATTGCATGATTATACAGCAAAATGCCGCTATCAATATATCGGAATGGGCATGCCGCGACCGTTTAGCGGAACGCTTGCCGGATCCCTCGACCATATACCGGGAACCTTTGTTCCGCAATTTGGACATTGACCGGATGCCGTGATGCGATACTCCAGAATCACATAGCCAGACCGCCGAATTAATTTTGTGTTGCAATGAGAACAGAATGTATCTTCATATTCCTCGACACGCCCCGGGAGATTGCCTGAGTAGACATAACGGAGTCCGGCTTCGCGTCCGATCTCTGCGGCGCGCAAGAGAGTCCGAGCCGGGGTGTTGTCGGGTTCGGTCATCTTGTAATCTTTATGGAACGCGGTTACATGCCAGGGAATATCGCTGGACACGCTCGCGATGAATCGCGCCGCGTCCCATAATTCTTCGCTTGAATCGTTGAAGCCGGGAATGGTCAAGGTAACGATCTCGACCCACAAGCCGAGATCGTGGGCGCGTTTGATCCCATCCAGGGTATGTTGCAACATGCCGCCTAGTTTTCGATAGTTCTTGTCGTTCATGGATTTCAAGTCTACTTTATAGGCGTCAATATAAGGACGGATATATTCCATGACTTCAGGCGTATTATTTCCATTGGAAACATAGGCGCACATCAAACCTGCCGCTTTGGCTTCTTTGAAAATCGCAACCGCCCATTCGCTCGTGATCAACGGCTCATTATATGAAGAGACAACCACCGCTGCCTTGGTTTGATGAGCTAGATCAACCATCCCCTTTGGTGAAATTTTGCGAATGAAATTAATGGATTCATCTGAAGCCGGATCGCGCAAGGCTTGCGATGTCAGCCAGTTCTGACAATATCCGCAATGATAATCACAGCCGAGCATTCCGAACGTCAACGCGTTCGAGCCGGGCATTACATGAAAGAACGGTTTCTTCTCGATTGGATCAGATTGCAACGCCGCAACATATCCCCACGGCACGCGCAATTTTCCCGCCTCATTGAATCGCACCTGGCAAATTCCGCGTTTGCCCTCGCGAATTAAACAGCGATGTCCACAGGCAAAACACCGCACGCTTTCATCGGGCAGGCGCTCATAGAGAGTCCCTTCCACTGTTAATCGATCCAGCGTATTTGCCAATGTGGACATCCACATCTCCTACAGCAATAAACCAATAATAATTTTCCTATTATAATCCCATTATGTTAAGTGTTGTCATTCAAGCTGGTGGTCAATCCTCGCGCATGGGGCAGGATAAGGCTCTCAAACTTTTTCTGGGCCGTCCATTGATTCAGCGTGTGATCGAACGACTACAACCCATTGCTGATGAACTGATCCTGACTACGAATCATCCCGAAGATTATGCCTTCCTCAACCTTCCGCTCTTCACCGACCTCAAACCGGGCCGCGGCGCCCTCGGCGGACTCTACACCGCGCTTTTTTCCGCTAAGCATTCCATTGTCGCGGTCGCGGCGTGCGATATGCCTTTTGCCAATCCTGAACTTTTTAAAGCCGCATCCGAAATCATGGTCAATGAAGAAGCGGATGTAGTCATCGCCAAAACGGAGGAAGGTTATGAGCCGCTCCATGCCGTATATCGCCGCGAAACCTGCGTCCCAGCGATTGACGCCGCCATTGCTTCCGATAAATGGCGCATGGACTCATGGTTTCTGCAAGTTAAGATGCGCTTGCTGACGCCGGAAGAAATCAAGCGCCACGATCCGGAAGGCCTTGCATTTTCAAACATCAATACACCAGAAGAATTCGCGCAAGCCGAACAGCGTGCTCAACATTTTCCTCACCTCTAGCCCCTCTCCTCGCGAAGTACTCCCGAAGGGAGCAGGGAGAGGGAAAGGGTGAGGGTTATCTAACTATCAATACCGGGCATGAGGCGTGGCTGACTACTTTATTGCTGGTGCTTCCGAGCACTAATCCGGCGATGGTGCTTAATCCGCGGGAACCCATCACGATCACGGTACTGCCACGCGTTTTTGCCACGTTGATGATCGCCTCGGCGGGTGAGCCTTCGATCAATTCGGTGTGGATTTCTCCCGGAATTTTTCCCACTGCATCCTGTGCTTTTTGCAGAATTGCATTGGCTTCTTTCATACGGGCATTAATTGCTTGCTGTAGGTTGGGTTCACCCAAATAAGGCGGGATACCATCGAATGCCACGACAATACGCAGGATCTCGGATTTCATCGCGCGTGCCAGATCGCCTGCCTCCTTGGCAGCGTGTAACGAGTGTTCGGAACCATCTACGGCAAGTAAAATATATTCAAACATGCTGGCCTCCTTTCTGCAACATCTTAATTAAGTATACAATCAATTTGAAATAGATTCAAATTAAGCGCTGAGTTTCATCAGGGCTTGTTTCAATTGCTCTACTTCTTCCAATGTATTGTGAAGAATTTGTATTGAGGTGTGCAATTCACAAGACTTTCTGACCTTTACGGTTCGGCTTGTCATCGGGCAAGCTGTGGCATAAATGATTCTAACCCGAAATCGCAGCAGTTAAGTGATGCGCTATAATCCAACCATTCCATCACTCATTTCGTTTCGGAGATCACTACATGCCCCTCGACCTATCTGCCATTCGAAGCCAGTTCCCATCGCTTAATCGCCCCGCTATCTTCTTCGACAACCCCGGCGGAACCCAAATTGCAAAGCAATCCCTGGATCGCATCAACAAATATTTGCTGGAGTGCAACGCCAACCACGAAGGTGCTTTTGCTACCAGCATCGCTTCGGATGCGGTTCTCGATGAAGCGCACCTCGCCATGGCTGATTTCTACAACGCCGCATCTCCCGAAGAGATCATCTTCGGTAATAACATGACGACCCTTACTCTTCACATCAGCCGCTCGATCTCGCGGGAATGGAAGGAAGGCGAAGAGATCGTGGTCACCCGACTCGATCACGATGCCAACGTTACTCCGTGGGTGCTGGCTGCACAAGATCGGGGCGTCAAGGTCAACTGGGTGGATTTCGATGTGGAAGACGGCACATTGAAACTGGACGACTTGCAGAAAGCATTGAAGCGTAAGCCGCGGCTCTTGGCGGTTGGCTACGCCTCCAATTCGCTAGGAACCATCAATCCGGTTGCCAAGATCGTCAAGATGGCGCATGATGCTGGAACGCTCGTTTATATTGACGCAGTCCAATATGCCCCGCACGGCGCGATTGACGTGCAGAAGCTGGACTGTGATTTCTTAATTTCTTCAAGTTACAAATTCTTTGGACCTCATTGCGGCATCCTGTATGGTAAACATGATCTGCTTGAAAAATTATTGGCATATAAGGTGCGTCCCGCCACGAATCATCTGCCCGGCAAATTTGAAACTGGCACGCAAAACCATGAAGGCATCGCCGGTGTGTTGGGCGCGGTCGAATACTTCGAATGGATTGGCAAAGAGTTTGGTGATGATAAATCTCTGGTGGATTATTCTGGTCGCCGACTCGAATTAAAGAAAGCGATGAATGCCATTCATGCACACGAACTCGAAGTGAGTCGTGCGCTTCTTTTTGGACTGCAAGCTGTTCCGGGATTGACGATCTTTGGTCTCACTGACCCGAATCGTCTCGATGAGCGCGTGGCGACCTATTCCTTCCGCTTGAAGAACATGCCTCCGCGCAAAGTTGCCGAGGAATTAGCTGAACAAAACATTTATGTTTGGGATGGGAATTATTACGCCATCAATGTTACGGAACGATTAGGATTGGAAGATAAAGGTGGCATGGTGCGCGTTGGCGCAGCTCACTACAATACATTAAATGAAGTGGAGCGATTGAAAACAGCACTGATCGATGTTAGCAAAGGATAACCTCCTATTTACGAGACCTTCATAATATCATTCACAGGATTCCGCTCATTTCATTTCAGTGCGAATGAACAAGGATCTTTTTGGTGAAGCTAGTCATAACCGCCATGAATCCATGGGGACAAGGATAGACACAATCGACCATGTTTTTCGTGCTTAACAAAAGGGAAAAGAGTCATTTTGAGGGCGTTTCTCAAAGTTGCGGCAGGCAGATCCCATTCTGCCGAGGCATTTCCACTATTCAACAGCAAAGACATCGCTTTGCGCCAGATGGCGGTTGAGGGCGACAGGCCATTTTGCTTATATACAGATAAGTGAAGTAGTCCTGAATTGTTCCTGCAACGGGGCGTTGCACTGGACAAACCAAAACCTGACGCGGAACGGGTTGCGCGTCATACAAACTTTTGACCTGCATACTGCGCGCCACGCGCTGAAAGATTGTCCATGTCCTCATCATGGAACAAGTGAATGCGGTTGTCAGATAGTAGCTTTACTGGTTTATGGAAAAGCAGAAGGACCAATTACTATGATCCTGCACGGCTGTGAAGGACAAACATAGACGCCCCCACACCGCCTTTCATGACGAGCCGTGTTCCACCTGGGGGTAGTGGTTATTTTATAAGTGATGACGGTTGTCGGAGATCAAAACCTTGCGGATCTGCGCTTGTGTTGAACGTTAAAAATGGAGCAGATTTGATAATTTTTGCCGAAGATTTTGATAAATTCGCTATATTTGACCATTCGCGGAATTTGTGTTCAAAAACGTCACTTACTTTGTAACCACCACCGTTTTTTTTCTCAAGAATCCTGGCAGATGAAACAAGCAGCTAGCAGTTTGTCGGAGAGACAAGATTAATGTTGAGATTATGCGCGATACTGGGCGGAATCGAACTTTGGCGCTGGCAAACCAGATGTAAAAGTTTACCGATGGTCAAAGAACCAACCACTTTCTTC
>DATCTP010000360.1:0-4276 GCA_036567885.1 Anaerolineales bacterium
ATCTGCCAAAACCGTTTCATCTACCGGCTTGATGCCGGTCGGATCGAACATGAAACCTGCAGGCAGATCTGCAGTATCGCGGTAGGTTTTCCAACCTTCACGACTCATGCTCTGGTATAGGTGATTGACTTCGTCAAGGCGTTCAGACATTTCCTGCCGTAGACGAGTGCTTTCAATAGCAGTTGCAATCTGCCCGCACATACCTTCCAAAAGGAGTTGGTCGTCTGCATCAAGAGCGCCAGCCACATTGCTTTGTATATCCAGCACACCCAAGATGTTATCTCCCAACTTGATTGGTACCGCGATTTCACCTTTTGTTTCTGGCAGGAGTGGATTGGGATGCCAGTCAGGATCATTTTCCAATGCTGGACGCAACACTGTCTCTCCGTTGACGGCGGCAGTGCCAATCAAGCCCTCACCCATTGGCAGACGATGCCCGGCAGCCAACATCTTTGCACCAATATCGCCATAACCGGTGATTAGTACGACAGCATTCTGAGCCACATCGTAGCGGAGGATCTGCGCGTGGTAATAACCAAATTGCTCTTTCACTTGTGTTACCACGCGTTGATAGAGTTCTTCCAGACTTGTGGCAGCGGCAATGGATTGGGAAACCTGGGTGGAAAGTTGTACCTGACGCCCCCGTCGCTCATACATTGTTTGTTTTTGCTGCGCTAGTTGTTTTCGCTCGGTAATATCGCGGATCAGTCCCACGTCAGCGGTTTCCCCACGATATTGGATCACACCCGCTGATAATTCAGCATCAAAGGCTGTACCATCTTTACGTTGTAACCTGGCTTCATATACCGGCGGGACTTCCTCGCCTGCCAGGCGCGCTTTCACCCTGCCCGCAACCAGAGCTCGGCTTTCAGGCGCTAAATAGTTAATGAAAGGCGTACCCTGCATTTCTTCCGGGGTATATCCGAGCATATCCGCAAGGACTTGATTTACAAATTGACAGGCATTGTTCTGGAGGATAATTACCCCGTCGCTCGCCTGGTTGACTACAGCAGAATATCTTGCTTCTGAGTCTTGCAACGCTTGTTCCGCCCGTTTGCGGTCGGTAATGTCACGGATAGATGATGCCCGGATGGTGCGATCGCCAGACTTATAGATACGCGTAGATGTCTCGACCGGGAAAGTGGAGCCATCTTTGCGAATACCCTGAATTTCATACGGCTGAACACTTTCCAACTGCATTTGCTTCAATACCAGTTCGTGAGACTCAGGCGTGATGAATTCCAATAAATTTTTACCGATAAGTTCCGCGGCTTCTGAAAAACCAAACATGGCAATTGCAGCCGGATTTGCATCAACAATCTGGCCTTGTTCGTGGAACACCAGACCTTCAACCGTTGCTTCTGTGAACCGCCGGAATCTATCCTCACTCTCCCGAATGGCATTATCAGCTTGTTTGCGCTCGGTGATATCGCGAATTACAGCGACATCGGCTGACTTTCCATGATATTCGATGACACCTGCCGATAGCTCGGCATCGATGGCTGTCCCATCTTTACGCTGTATCCTGATTTCATATATGGACGGGACTTCCTCACCTGCCAACCGTGCTTTTACTCTACCCACTACAAGGGGTATACTTTCAGGCGCTAGAAATTTGATGAAGGGCGTACCTTGCATTTCTTCCGGTGTATATCCAAGCATGTTCGCAAGGACCTGATTTGCAAATTGGCAGGTATTGTCCTGGACGATAATTACCCCATCGTAAGCTTGGTTTACCACGGCAGAATAGACTGCATCCGAATCTTGTAACGCCTGTTCTGTCTGTTTCCGTTCAGTGATATCCAGAAAGGCGCCTTGTGTGGCTACCTTGCCATCATAATTGACCAATGTGCTATATAAGATTACATCAAGCGCTGAACCATCTTTTCTGAGTAAGCGGGTTTCGTAGTGATCCGGGACATTCTCACCAGCAGTCCTGCGGCGAGCCATATCGGCAATACGCTGGCGTTCATCGGGATGTATAAAATCCATGATGGAGCGCCCGATGACATCTTCAACCTCATACCCTAGCAGGCGGCCTGCTTCACGGCCCAGATAGCGCATGATCCCCCCCTGATGGATAAAGAGACCTATGGCAGTGTTATCGGCAATTGCCCTGAATTTTTCTTCCGACTCTATCAATGCCTTTTCCGCCTGTTTACGAGCGGTAATATCTTCGTACATCCCTAACACGGCAACAACCTGACCATTCTCGTTTACCGGAATTTTGCTGGTACTTAACCAGATTGTTGAACCGTCGGGCGTGGTCTGGGGTTCTTCGTAATCAAGTTTTGGCTCCCCGTTTTCAAGAATCCGCTCATCATCTGCGCGATAAAGTTCAGCTTGATCCTTCCAGGGCATGTCGAAATCAGTCTTGCCAATGACATCTTCAGGCGAGGAGAAACCGGTATCATCTGCAAAGGCCTGATTGCATCCTAAATAAACCAGGTCGCGATCCTTCCAGAATACGGCCTGGGGGATGTTATTCATAATCAACGGGAGCAATTGCAGGCTGGTTTGCATGATCTGTTCAGCCGGCTTATGCACGTTGCTTGTCGGCTTTTTGGTTTTTGTGGTCATTCGTCACCTCCAACAGCATTTAGTAATCCCGCGGGCGAGTTCGTTTTCTCTCCGTTATTTGCGCCAGAATCTGTCTGGCTGGCTTGCGCTTCGCGGGTATTTTCCATGCGAACAACTATCTTGCGGCCCAAAACGGTACCCAACTCGCGTACCGCCGTACGCAGGATGGTGGCAGGATCAGTAGAACCGCGCACGGCGCTGGTGATCTGACGCAATGACTGCTCACGCTGGGCAAACTCCTGGGTGGTTGCCAGGGCTTGTTCCGTTTGTTTGGAAAGACGCAGACCCTCGATATGAGCGCTGAGGCGTTCGGCAACTGCGGTGGCAAGTTCGTTGGCTTCGGTATCCGTCTCATCAACACCAAGAATAGCCAACTTCCCCACCTTCTCATCGCGCACTTTCAGCGGCAATATCATATTCGGTTGTTCTGCTAATATTTCCGCATGTTGTGCATAAGGTTTGACTTCCTTAAGATCGTACAGGAAGCCCAGCTCTTCGCTTGATTTCGACTCGGCATAATTTTGCCAACCTTCGCGGGTTAGATGGCGGGCGGCTTCTTCAGCGTCGCGGCGGTAACGTTCGGCGCTATCAAGCAAGCGCAGGTTTTCAATTTGTTGCGCCACCTGACGAGCCACAATATTTACCAATTCAACATTATTAGCGGTTTGCTTCCCTTCCTCGACACTGACAGCCAATGTGCCAATTTGTTCGCCCGTAATTGCAATGGGAACAGCAAGGGCGTTCGCTTCATGGACCGATTCCGGGATTTCTTCCAACAGAGCTACTTGATTCTGTTCATACACAAACCCAAGTTTTTCCGGCTTATGAAGCGCATCAAGATATTCCTGCCAACCAGCACGCGTCAGACGGCGTGCCTGAGATTCCACTTCAGCTCGGGATTGCTGAATCTCCTGCAACAAGCGTGCGTTTTGAATTGCGATAGCGAATTGACCTGCCAATGCTTCAAAAGCGGAGAGCATTTCATCATTCAAAGCACCGGTTTTTTGGCTTTGCAAATCAAGCACTCCCAACACATTTTCGCCGATCATGAGCGGCACAGCCATTTCGGAACGAGTGTCGGGCAACAAAGGATTGGGGCGGAAAGTTGCAGTGGTGGATGTATCAGAGATCACCACAGTGTGTTTCTCGATAGCCGCGCGCCCATTGATCGAAGCCATATTGAGAGGCAATTGGTGGCCGCGGGCCATCAATTCCGCGCCCACGGTTCCAGTTCCAGATTGAAGCACGAGGGAAGTTTGACTCAGATCTGTCAGATAAACTTGAACGTAGTACAAGTCAAAGCGTGAACGAATAATCTCAGCCGCTTCCTTCAAGGTCAGTGCAAGGCTACGCACTTGCGAGATAGCGCGACCAACTTCCGCCGCGAGATCAAGTTCGCGCGTACGGGCATCCAAATCGCGGGTCCGAGCGTTTAATACATCATTACTGGCTTGCAGGGTTGCGTTGATGTTGGCCATTTCTGACAACCGTTCTCTTTCGGTCAAGTTGCGGCTCTGAGTCAAAACCAAGACCAAAGCCGACAAAATCCCGTTGAAGAGTGCCGGTATAACCAAATTACCATACAAAACTCCAGGGATAATCAAAGGCAGAAGTAAGATCCACAATAAATTACCGATGGAGAGATAAATTGTGGTACGGATCGAAACCAATGCACTGCCAATAAGGATGACTAGCA
>DATCTP010000361.1:0-2626 GCA_036567885.1 Anaerolineales bacterium
GGGTTTGGGATGTTTTCGCAAACCTACTTTACCCGAAAAGCCCTGCTTTTTTAGTTTATCTTTGGCGAAGGTATTGTCTATAACACCCCTTTTTGTTAAACCCAACAATTCACAAGAAGTAGCCTTGTTTCCGGTATTAATCGACTCAAGTCAAATATCAGCTCCCGTAACAGAAGGTTTCTATTCACTTAGAGCTATTTTCGTAGCTGGTAAGGAAGAAGGTGTGACTATGCAAGGCCATCTGACAGTAATGTCTAAATTAGATTCAGGAGATACGACAGATGGGCTTGTCGGAACCGCGACTTTAAAGTACATTGGTGCTGGTGTAGATCCAAACGCGGAAGCTGAACGTACAGCAATCTTAAATGATCCCCGTTTTGATCGTAGCGCCGAGATAATTTGGCCTCCGGCCGTTTTTGATACCCAAGTGCAATAGCTATGACAGTACTTCATGAATAATTATTGCATTGTTCGTAAGTTTCACTTGATTTCTGACCCGTGCCGCAATATAACCGAAGGTCTAAATTACCAATCCCCTGCGTATTCGAGATTGTAAGGCTTTGTGATATTTTCCAGCCTCATGCGCCTGAGTTCCACCAGTTGGCGAATGTGCAAATTATCGTGCGCGACCCAACAGGCGAACATCTCGCCTGCGCTGATTGTGCGGTACTCAGTTGTATAAGTTTTCTCCCAATCTGGATTCAGTAATCTATTGAGCCATTCCAACGATTTCTTACGTTCATCGAAAAACTTTTCCTTCATTGTCTCAAAACTCTGCTCATTATATTTTCGTTCCGTCACCCAGCCTTGCGGATTGATGCGATGCCATTCTCCCCGTTGCCTATTCAAAATAAAATCCAAATGCTCGCGAAAATCTTCGCGCTCTTCATCGTGAAGATGACAGGTCACTTCGAGAATTGACCAAGAATCTGCATTTGGTTTTACGCGCGCTTCTTCTGATGATACGCCGGAAAGCAAAGCACGGATCATCTCCGTGCTGTTGGTTAATTCTTCATAAAGCAATTTGAATTCCATCTCGCCTCCATAATGTCATTGCGAGTGCATGCGACATCGTACTCGAAGAGTAAGCAATCTCCCTTTTGATAAGCAGATTGCTTCCCGAAGGCTCGCAATAACATTCAGATTCCAAACTTTCCCACAATTCTCAATATATCGAATCCCTCTGCGAACGGCACTTCTGCCAATGCGCCGTGACGCACCATGATGGAACGCGTCAGTTCACTGTTGAAATAATATTTGTCGCGGTAGGTTTCATATTGCGAAAGCGCTTCGATCTTGGCGCTGACATCTTCCTCGCTGACCTCAACCAGAAAATGCGGAAAGAATCCATAGGAAGATCGCACCACGTCAAACCCCAACAACGTGATGCCGCGAAAGGCGCGCAGGGATTCATCCGTCATCGTGTTATGATCTTGATGTACATCTTGTTTGCTGTGAACGAAGATGATGTTCGGCTTGAAATCGTTACGAAGTTTTAAGAAGTATTCCAAAATATCCTGGCGCGAATCGTGAAAGATGCGGGTTGTGAAGGGACCGAATTTGACCTTCTCTTTTGGAACACCGAGCACCGCCATCGAACGATAATGTTCGTCTTTCACATTTTTCAGGTCAGGATTTTTCTGGTTATCGGAAAGAGTGACGCATAAAACTTCGGTCTGCTGGACGATATGATGAATCAGCGCGCCGCATCCCAACTCGATATCATCAGGATGCGCGCCGAGGAAGAGCACGCGTTGTCCGTAGAAGTTCATAAATTATCCGTAGGGGCGGCAGCGTCGCTGCGCCCCTACAAATCATTTCGTTGCCAAAATTCCGCCGACGACTTTTGTCATCACCAGCTTGCCGTCTCGTTTGAACCAGCGCGACGCGACCTTTTCGATTTCGCTGATCAACGCTTCATATTCTGCATGATTATTGAACATCGACGTCCATAATTTGCGGTCTTCGGAAAGCGAGGCGTTGGTGTAATCCATGAATGGCTGAACAGCCGGGAAGGTGATCGGGTTTTCGAATTTCAGCAGTTCGGTTTTGGCGAATTTGCTTTTGATGGTTTTATAGATTTCGCCTTTGAAGCGGGACGATCCTGGCATCGGCGGAATCGGTTTGTTGGTCGCTTCCTTGATGATCTCGTAGAACATTTGCTTGTTCTCCGGCAATGGCCCGGTGACGAAAAGCCGTCCGCCGGGTTTGATGACGCGGTGCGCCTCGCCAAATGTAAAGTCGAGGTTGGAGGCGTAATAGATGGCGAATGCTGATGAAACAAGATCAAAGCTGTTGTCGGCAAACTCGAAGCGTTTATTGAAATCCAAAAACATAAACTTGATGTTGTCTTTACGCTCAGCATTTTTTGCGCGCGCCATATCCAGCAGTTCATTGGAAAAATCGCCGCCGGTAATTTCGGTTTTGCGTTTCGTGAAATCGCTATATAAAAAGCACTGCTTGCCTGCGCCACAGCCCACATCTAAAATCTTTGTGCCGGGTTGCGGCTTCAGCACCTCGACCGTCCATTGGTCAATGTTGCGTGCGCCGTATTTTTCATGAACATCAATGCGCGTCAGCAGGTCTTTGCTGGTTTCTCGATAATTAATTTGCATAAAGTTTTCTC
>DATCTP010000362.1:0-5781 GCA_036567885.1 Anaerolineales bacterium
TTAACAGGGTCAGACCAAAAATTCATAGGCGCTCCTAATACAAAGAAAAGGCTGGAAGGTTTAGCCTTTCAGCCTTTTAAAATACAAACTAAATTAAACCCACTCCAACATTCCTTTGCGCCAAGCGTAAACCAATCCCGCAATGAGGATCAAAACGAAGACGATTCCTTCAATCACGGCGAATAGGGAAAGTTTGCCAAGCGATACCGCCCACGGAAAAAGAAAAACCGTCTCCACATCGAAAACCAAAAACACAAGCGCAAAAATATAATATTGGGCTTTGAACTGAACCCAGTTCTCGCCAACAGTTTCCATGCCGCACTCATACGTGCTCTGCTTGATCGGGTTGGGTTTCTTTGGCGAAATCAGCCATGAAATCGTAAGAGCCGAAACCGGGATGAGCGTTGCGATCACGAGAAACAAGCCGATATATAACCAATCGTTTTGCATATCTGCTCCAATAAAAAATTCGCCTGTGCCAAAAAGCACGGGCAAAATTGTACCACCAATAACAAATGGAAAGCCATTAATCGGTGTCAATATTTGGGGTGATTTTCGTCATATATTTGCTCATGCGAATAAACGCCTTACACAGATTTCTTCACCCGGCCGTAAAGCCATTTCAGAATGTCACTTGCAAATGGAAATCCCAAAACCGCACTGATGATCGAACCGATCCCGCCCGCGACTCGCGCAATGCCGCCGGACAAGCCGAGAAAATTATTCGCGTCAATTTGGACCGGTTGAGCGGATATCGTTTCCCGGCTTTCTTCTCCGCTGATTTTATCTACGAAACGCAAATAGAACCAAATCGTTCCTCGAAATGTTCCAGCATTTTTCGGTTGAACGCTCCAGTAAAAAGTGACCAACTGTCCCTGAGTTAGAGATTCGCTTTGAATATCCGGCGGCTGGACATTCAACCCGGCGATATCGAAACGCGCCTCCGCAAACACGTTATGCGTATCATATATATTTGGAATTTGCACAATCTTCCCACTGACAATATTCCCTTGCACTTCTGCCGTTGGCGTAACATTACCGAGCGTATCCATCTCCAGCGTGAGACGAACCACGTCAGAATCACCGACGCGAATATTTGGTGGATATTCGAGAGTCAACCTTCGATATTCTGGAATGGCAGGTTGTGGAACAGCAGTCGGCGCAATAATAGGCTGAGTGCCAACGATCAGCGGCAACACTTCGGCGGTTGCTGTAACAGCAACCGCCTCTTGAGTATTCAACAGTGCAATTTGAGTTTGTTCAGGAATAAGTGAGCCAGCAGACTCGGACGGCGCTCCGCTGAAACCACAAGCGAGACTTGCCGCGAACAAAATGATTCCTACCAATAAAAGAAAAGAGTTTTGACGCGAAACCATAATTTGCGTCACCGCACGGCCATCAACCGAAAATCTAATTTTTCAACACCAGCACCGCTTCACGCGAGCAAGTGATTTGCTCCTTGGCATCGATCTTGGGCAATTCGAGAAACGGATTGTTAAAGGTGTCCATATTAAATCGATTACCCCCAACCGTCACTTGAACCCGTACAACCGAACCGAGAAATGTGATATTCTCGATAGTACAGTCGAGTACATTGGCTTTCTTTTCTACCGACACGAAATTGAGCCGTTCGGGTCTGATTGCGACCTTGATCTTATCGCCCTTTTGCCTACCATCCAACTCCTCGGCTGTTTCGAGTTGAACGCCATCGATTTTGATTAATTTCTTCGCCGGATCAACTACCTCAGCATCTGCCGTATTTAACGTACCGACAAAACTGGCGACAAATGCAGTCTGTGGAAAGTTATAAATCTCGAAAGGAGTACCCACCTGTTCCATTTGTCCCTGGCTCATTACCACAATTCGATCAGAAATCGAAAGCGCCTCTTCCTGGTCATGCGTAACGTAAATGGCAGTGATTCCTAGTTTCCTTTGTATCGAACGGATTTCTGCCCGCAGAGAAACGCGGATCTTGGCGTCCAAAGCCGAGAGAGGCTCATCCAGCAAGAGAACTTGCGGGCGATTTGCAAGCGCGCGTGCCAAAGCTACGCGCTGCTGTTGTCCACCTGAAAGCTCAGACGGATAACTGTTTCCTTTTTGTTCGAGATGGATTAGGGCAAGCATTTCTGCCACACGCTCTTTAATGGCTGATTCTGGTTCCCTGTGGATGCGCATACCGAAACCGATGTTCTGTGCCACGTTCATATTTGGAAAAAGAGCATAAGCCTGAAAAACCATACCCACGTTACGTTGATTGGGCGCTTTGTCTGTAATGTCAACATCATCGAGGATAACTTTACCGGTGGTGGGAACTTCAAAGCCTGCAATCATGCGCAAGGTGGTGGTTTTGCCGCAACCTGAGGGTCCAAGGAAGGAAACGAACTCGCCCCTTTCCACGGTCAGATTGAAATCTTTCACGGCAAACGTTTCTACAAATTTCTTCGAGACGTTGGATAGGGATAGGTGTGTCATCTTTGATTCTCTTCTATGAATTAGTGAGCGACGGCTACTTGACCCTGTCCGGGTGCGCCGCGTCCCAGGAGCTGGATTATCATCATCGCCGCCCACGTGAGTGCAAAACTCATTATAGACAACGCTGCGGGTTCATAGGCGCGATCCTGTCCAAGCAATACCATATAAGGGCCAAAAGCGGGTCGGGCAAGCAAACTAGCAAACGTGTATTCGCCAATGACAATGGCAAAGGTTAGAAAAGCACCACTCAAAAGAGCCGTACGTATATTGGGCAGGATGACGCGAAATAAAATGGTAATCCAGCCTGCGCCCAAACTCTGCCCAGCTTCCGTCAGCGTACGCACATCAATTGCACGCAAGCCCGCGTCTATAGAACGATACATATACGGCATTGCAGTGACAATATATCCAAACATCAGCAAGACATTCGTCCCCTGAGGAGTATTAGTAAGAGCAAACGGTGGACCGCTATAAATCTGAATAAACCCATCCACAAGGACAATGGCAGGAACAACAAAAGGCAACAAAGTAATAAAATCAACAATAGGGCGTGCCTGAGGCAACCGCAGATGTACCCAATACGCAGTTGAAACGATAAGAAGCAAGCCAACCACGATAGTGGCCAGCGCAATCAATGTTGAATAAGTGAATGAATTGCGAAAGTTTGGGTCCTTCAACACATTTTGATAAGCGATGAGACTCAGCGTTCCGCGCTTTTCTCGCAGTGAAAAATCCAGTGCGCCATATAGGGGCCCAAAGAAATATAATGCACCGAGAAAGATCCAAAACCATGCCCATAGATTGATTTTTCTCATCGCAACCACCTCGCTGTACGGCGCTGGAGCCAGCTATATAAGCCAATCGAGACTGACATGACAACAATCATCCCTAGGGCAAGTGCTAAACCTAAATTTGGATTGTATAACACATTGCCCGAAATTTGATTTCCAACTTCGATGGTAATGAGATCTAAAAAGCCGCCGGTCAATGCATAGGCCGTGGCATATGCCCCAAAGGCATTGCCGAAAAGCAGGATCATCGTGCCGAGCAGGGACGGCAATAGAATCGGCAGAGCAATATAACGCCAGTATTGCCAAGTGCTTGAACCGAGGTTTTCCGAAGCTTCGCGCCACTCGCGCCTCAAACCATCAAGGGATGGAGCTATGATCAATACCATCAGTGGAAATTGAAAATACAGATAGGTCAGAGCCAATCCGCCAAAACTATACAGATTGAAGCCATGTTGGTATATATCGAAATGGAAAGCATCCCTCAACGAAGCGGTAAAAATGCCGGTACGGCCTAGTGTGGCAACAAAGGCAAAGGCCAGCGGCACACCCGCGAAGTTCGCAGCCACGCCGCATAGAGTCATCACCGCTGTGCGAACCCAACGCGGCAAACCACCGAGAACTGCGGCGTATGCCAGCATGAAACCAAACAACGCCCCAACGATGGCTGTGACCAAGCTAATCTGAATACTGAGGAGGTATGAATTCAAGATGCTTGGCGTAAAGAGATCAACGATATTCTTGAATGTGAAATGACCCTGGGTGTCCTGGAAGCTGCCAACGACCAGCGAACTGGAGGGCATTAAGATGAAAAGAATTGCAAACAAAAAAAACGGGAGCACACCCAACCAGACCAGCAGGTTTGTGGGTAGGAAAGAACGAACCAATGGTTTTCTTTGGGAATCAGCCGGAGTCGCTTCTGCCATGTAGATAAAGTCCATTTTTCTATCCTTCCCCTAAATTAGGGGAAGGATAGAAAAGTAAAGGTATAGCTATGGAGTAGCTGTGGGTGCGACTGTAGGAGCGGCTTGAACGTTCGCGCCGACAACACTATCCCAGCCTGTCGTGATCGCAGTCTTGTATGCGGTTTGTTGATCTAATGTTGGGAAAACAGCATTGGCGTAATTCGCAGCGGGCGGTAATTTTGCGAGCAAGTTCGCTGGAATCGCATTGGCCTGAGCCATCGCATTGAAGCGAATGGGGTGGCAGTAGCCTGTCAGCCATTGCAACTGACCTGCATCCGAATAGAGATATTCTTCCCACAACTTGGCGGCATTCGGATGAGGAGCGTACGCGCTAATGCCTTGAACATAGACACCCGCAACCACACCGGTCTTAGGGACAATCGTTGTGATCTTGGGGTTGCCAGCGAGGGTATCCGCATCGGCCAAGGACAGATAGTCCCAAGTTATGCTGATGGGCGTTTCGCCTTTGGCAACTTGACCTGTCTTGGCGATAATCGGAACAAAGTTACCTGCCTTATTCAACTGGGCAAAGAAATTAAGGCCGGCTTGTGCAGCCCCATCCACATTGCCACCATCGGTAGAGAGCCCGGCGGCAAATACACCCTGAACAGCTTGCGCGGCCTGTCGTGGATCGCCGGAAAGCGCAACATCATTCTTATATTCCGGTTTCAACAGGTCAGACCAGTCTTGCGGCGGATTGGGGACAACATCAGAATTGACTTCAAATGCCATCACACCATAGTAATCGCCGTACCAATAGCCGTTGGGATCCTTCGCAGAGTCGGGAATATCATTCCACGTGGATACCTTGTAGGGCGCCAGCAAGTTTTGTTGCATCGCCTGAGGGCCAAAACCCAAACCTACGTCAACAACATCGGGCGCTTGCGGTCCCTTGTTACTTTCATTGGCAACAATGGCTTGAAGCTCTTGACCTGACGAACCATTGGGGTTGAGCTCATTGACAGTCAGCCCATACCTGGCCTTGAAGTCATTAATAGCGCCGCCATAGTTGCACCAGTCATGCGGCAAAGCGATAACGGTAAGCTGGCCTTCAGCCT
The DNA here is from genome assembly GCA_036567885.1 of Anaerolineales bacterium. Lineage (GTDB taxonomy): Bacteria > Chloroflexota > Anaerolineae > Anaerolineales > Villigracilaceae > Fen-1038. The sequence goes on from DATCTP010000362.1 coordinate 5,284, forward strand.
TGGCTGCTGAAATCAGTGCAGCCATTTCGGGCGAGGTTGTCGGCGAAGGAGCCGCAGTTGGAGCTGAGGTAGCAGCAGGAGCGGTGGTTGCCGCGGGCATGGCGGCAGTGGCAGCTGGTGCGGTTGTAGGAGCGGGCGCTGCGGTCGGTGCCGGCGTGGCCGCTGATCCGCACGAGGCGAGTAATGCGCTCACCACAAGCAGTGACATAACAAAAAGCAAAGTCTTCCTATTCATATTTCTCTTTTCTCCTTTTTTGAAATTTTATAAGAGCAAAAGCTCTTACTTGGTTATTATATACCCATAACGCAGATTCAATCAAATGTTAACAGCATGTTAACTGACTTAAACTAAAATTAATGATGCGCAGAGCTTTAGAAGAAGATCACGGCAAACTTATTTGGGATGGAGCGATGAGTAAAACATGTTGAGAATATACGACGGGCCAAAATCCCCAAAACAGTAGAGCAATCGAGATGACAAGAAGAAGTATGCTCAAG
>DATCTP010000363.1:0-5492 GCA_036567885.1 Anaerolineales bacterium
ACCAAACGGCATGGCGATCGTATCGGGACGAATCCCCGGATATTTATATACCGAGGCTTCAATCGTTCCTGCCGGACCTGAAATCTGCACCACGTCATCGTTATCCACGCCCAATTTAACGGCGGTATCGGGATTAATTTCCACCCAGGTATTCCACATCACAGTGGTGGTCGGATCCGCCATTTCCTGCAAGGACGGTTTGTTCGCACCGGCTTCTGCAAGGTTCGGTGAGACAAAGGGAATGAAATAGAAATCGCCATCGCCATCGAACTGCGCCGCGGATGGAGTGAACGTATGGCTCAAAGCGCTGTTGCTGGATGGAGCGACGCGATTATCGCCGGTCCTCCACCAGCCGCCATATTGCTGGAAGTACGCGGTGAAGGTATTGATATCCGACGCGGAGAAATATCCATCGGTGGCATTCAGCAAACCAGTGAGTTGATTCTGGATGTATTCCAATTCGTCCTTAAACTTCAATGCGGATGCCAGCGCACCTCCGGCTTTTTGCGCAGCTGCCAATAAAACGTCGGCTGTGGCGCGCGCATCATAGAATAATTGAGGCTGAGCGCCGTCCACGTTGTAAACGCCGGAAACAACCGGTTGCGCGCCGGAAAGCGTCGAAGAGCCTGCGCCATCCACAACTTTTTGATAGCCCCATGACTCCAGTCCGTGCCGGTCAGGGAAAATATAATCGGCTTGTAGCGCGGTTTCATCGGGGAAAGTTGCAAAGGAAATAATCTGCGGGACGTTTTTCAGCGCATCTATCAGGTCGAGCGACTGAGGCAATTCAAATAAAGGATTGACTCCGTGAACGAACAACACTTTGATACTGCCCGATTGAAGCTTGGCGACAAAATCCGTCATTTCTTTCATACTGGCTGGGCGATGATATTGATCGGCAAGAGGCGCAAGCGGTGAAAGGAATACGCCGCCGTCTTTGCCGATGTTATTCACAAGCGCATTCAACGTCAGCACCGCCTCGGCAGTTTGCAAACCATTGCTCTGCCCCAACGCCGGGCCGCCGGGAATCGCCAAAGCGTGACTCGCGCCAGCGAACAACCCCGCCAAATGTTTCAATGTATCGAGTGAGATACCTGAGGCAGTGGCAATGCTATTGACATCCACATTAGAATAAGCGGCAGGCAACGATGATCCGCTCGCCTCGGCAATCAGATAGCCCAGCGCCAGCGCGACCAAGCCTTCCGTCCCCGGCGTGACCGGAATCCATTCATCGGCTTTGGCGCCCGTCTGCGACATGCGCGCTTCGAATTGAACAAAGTAGCCGCGTCGATTTGGATTCGCTCTGCGCAGTTTGGCATAATCACGCGTCTGCGCCACCGGCGAAAGCCAGGTCTCCAGGAAATTCGCGCCGAAGGAGAAAACCAAATCCGAATTGCCGATATCAAAGAACGGCAAACTCGATTGACCGAAAAGATCATTGGCGGCTTGCATCAACGTGGCGCGCGTTTCAAACAGTCCGAGCGCGCTGTAACGGATCGGAGCGGGCGCACCTGCCGCTTTGGTCAGATCCGTAACCAGGTCAAAGAGATGATCGGGAGCCATGCTGAGCAAGAAGGCAATTTCATCCGGCTGATTTTTGGTCAACGCATCAGCCACGACTTGGGTCGCGTCATCCCAACTCATGTTTGAATCCACGTTCTGATTATCGCTGCCGTACAAGCTTTGTCCGCGCGAATGTTTGACGGGACCGCGCACGCGATTGGGATTGTAGAGTCCTTCCAACGTGGTTTGGCCGCGCGCGCAGGTTTTTCCAAGGTTGACTGGATTATTCGGGTTGCCTTCTACTTTGATCGCGCGTCCTTGATAGGTGCGAACGATCAAACCACATCCCGCAGAGCATTCGCGGCAAGTGGTCGCGTAATACGTGCTCAGACCGTTATAGGTATATTCCGGCATTTTGGTGTATGGCTCGCGCGTTACATAGCGCGCGGCCGGACCGCAACCCGTCAAGACAGCGGTGGTTGCCGCACCCACGCCCGCCAGTTTAAGAAAATCCCGCCGGGAAATCTTATTGCTCATAATGGTATATTCCTTTCACCCGGTTAATAATGACACGTACTACAATCTGTCAGCTTGACCCGTTCTTCGGCAAGCGTTGCCGCAACCGCCGGATCATTGGTCGGATTGTTTTGAGCGTTATTCTCGGTCTTGGCGCGATGACAATTCAAGCACCAACCCATGTTCATCACCTGCGGATTCTGATAAACCGTCTCTTTGCTTACATCGCCATGACAGGTTTCGCAATTCAACCCGGCCGCAATGTGCGGACGATGAACATAGTGAACGAAATCCGGAACCCATGCCACCGGCACCCATTTCAAAGGCTGGTTATTTTGAACAGCCTGAACCAGAGGCACAAGCTTGGGACTCGTTTTGGTGATCGCCAATTGTTGGTGACAGCCCCAGCATTTGCTGATCGTTGGCAAACCCGGTGAAGGTCCGCGCAACGCGCCGGGATGGCAATAGAGGCAAGGGATATGCAAAACTCCCACGTGAATATTATGCGGAAAATCAATCGGTTGCTGCGGGGTTGTTTGCGTTTGAGCAATGCCCCATACCGCCCCACTCAAAAGGGCAAGCAATACAATCAAGCCTCCTATTCGTCCGAGTGGCTGGTTTAGCGCATCGAAGAACCTTTTGACCATAAATGCTCCTAAGATCGAAGATAAATTACAAAACCAGACCTTGCTAAGCAGGAATCACTTTCGCAAGGTCTGGTTTATCAGACTCACCACAAATTTAAAATAACGCGTCGACGATCAAATTGATTAAAGAAAAACGCCCTGCCCTTTAAAAATAAATAGGAGGCGATATTAACAAAAGGGTTATGGGAGTTCACCTTTCTCTCCAAAGCAGTTCTTGGTCCAAAGAACATGAAGGCGATTATACTGCAAAAATAATAGCAAGTGCATAAAAATGACAAAAAAGGTAGGAATTTAGGACGAATGTCATTATGATATACTCTGACGTTATTACATATGGCAAAAAAATATTTTCTATTTTTTCTTCCGGTTATATTTATTGCTATCGGATTAATGCTGATACTGACAGCATCGTCATCCGCAACTCTTCCAAATCAAGCCAGCAGTACAGCAACCGCAATTTTGACTCCCATACCCACAATTTCCGTAGACACCACGTCACATGCCGGGACAACGGATTGGATTACGTTGATGGGAGTCATCATTGTATTGATCGTGGTCATACCTGTATTGTTCAGGCGTTCAACCTGGATGAAATAATTTACCTCACCCCTGCCCCTCTCCTAATTAGGAGAGGGCTTTCACTTCCAATTTTTCGCCTTGGCAATTCGCTCGCCCAACGGGGGATGATTATAGAAAAGAAATACCACCCACTTCTCCGGATCCATCTCGCCTAAATTTTGATTCGCCAGCCGCACAAACGCGGAGATATATGCTTCTTTCTTGCCGGTAGATTGCAGAGCATATTCATCCGCCATACGCTCGCGCCAGCGGACCACGCCATTTTCGATGGGCATAAGAAGCAGGCTATACACGCCGATCAAAAGAATCAGCACGGGAAAAGCGGCAACGTCGCTCACGCCGGAAAGATTCCAAGTTTGAAGCGCCCAATTCATGATCAATGAAATCAAATAAAACCCAAGGACGGTTGTGATTCCACTGAATGCCATCAGGAACGGAATATCACGATGCACCTGATGTCCCAACTCATGGGCAAGGACGACTTCGATTTCATCGGGCGAGAATTCGTTGATAAGCGTATCGCCCAAAATGATTCGACGTGTGTTGCCCATGCCGGTCAACGCGGCATTCGCGGACTTGGTGCGGCGCGACATATCGAACTTGAACACGCCCTGAACTTTTGTATTGGCATTCTCCGCAAGTTTCATCAAGCGGTCGGCAAGTTCCTTGTGTTCATCGCCAAGCGGGACAAATTTATTGAAGATGGGCATGATGAGAACCGGCGCGAGATTCGCCAATAACACATTCACCACCAGCAATGCGACGGTAGCCCAAAGCCACCACATCCCGCCGCTGACACGCAGAACGAGATAAAGCAGTTCGAGCATGATCAAGCCAATCGGCAGACCGACCGCCATGCCCTTGAGCTGATCGATTATCCAATCCTTGAATGCTTGTGTGGATTGATCGAAACGGTGAGGGAGCACAAAGCCGCTGTAATAACTCAATGGCAGGTCCAGAATGAAATAGATCGCGCCGAAAACCAAAACGTATACCGGAACGATTAACCATTCATTGCTAGTAATGCTCGTTGCCCAAGTGCGGAGAGCCGTCGTCCAGCCGAAGAAGAGCCAAGCCAAGGCGTAGACCGCGGAAAAGGTTGTGTCCACCAGCCAAAGCCGACGCGAGATGCGTGCGTATTCCTTCGCTTTTGTTTGTCGTTCGGGATCAATAGTAGTCATAAATTCCTTTCATTTATCAGCATGTCATTGCGAGCAAAGCAATCTCAATTAATATTCAAACAATCAATTGCACAAAACATGAGATTGCCACACTGACAGAACACAGTGCTTCGTCGCCCGCCCTTCGACAGGCTCAGGGCAACGCGGCTCCTCGCAATGACATTTCTATTTTATTGATTCGTTTTCAGCAGCGAGATGAACGATGACTTGTTCCGCCGTCATCACCTGACCATATGATTTCAGCGCAGCGAGAAATGCCTTGTGGACATGCTCGGCAGGAATGACCGTATCGCCATATTTCAAATCGCGCGTGGCGCAGGCATCTTCGGCAACGATGACTTGAAAGCCGAAGTCTGCCGCGGCGCGCGCAGTGGCGTCCACACACATGTGAGTCATCATGCCGGTGATGATGACGCGCTCGATGTTCCAACTCTTCAATAGCTCAAGCAGATTCGTTTCGCGGAAGGAATTGGGATAATGTTTGATGACCAGCGGCTCACCTTCGAAATGCGCCACGGAATCGTGAATGTCGGTGCCATCGGTGCCGCGAATGAAGAAAGTGGCGGTGGGACTCAAAGCTTCATGTTGAATGTGGACATGATACCCATGATGCTCGCGGAAGCATTGCAGCAATTCGTATGCTTTCTTGGCGGCATCCAGCGGCTGGACCAGTTCCATCCTGCCTCCGGGGAAATAATCTTTTTGAATGTCAATGAGAAGCAATGCGGTTTTCATAATATATATCCTATCAAGATGTTTTCTGTGCATAATATTTTTTCATCACATCCAAAATTGCATAATAAGCAGGCTTGGGTTGATAATTACCATCCCATGGACATGGATCAGCATCTTTTCCTGAATATGGAGGATTCTCAGGCGTTTCAAGCCAAGACAATCTGTCGATTAAGTTAAAAACGGTAAAACTCTTAACTCCCGCTGATAAACAAGTATCTAAAATGCTACCGCATGCCTTTGCCTGAAGTGCAAATTTCTCATCAGTTGTTCCAGTCAGACCTTCCAAAACAAAATCAAATTCAGTTACATAAACATCTATGCCGAGACCACG
>DATCTP010000364.1:0-6479 GCA_036567885.1 Anaerolineales bacterium
AAAGATCTCGCCGATTTCAACCGGCGTATCGCCATGCGCAATTTGTGTAGATTTGCTTTCGATGAACGCCGCATGTCCGCCCAGTTGTGCCATGCCCGCTTCGAACGACCCGCGCGTGCGGGTGCTGGAGAAAAAGAACAACATCGCCAGGACTTTGTCGCGGAGGTATGGATGCAATTCATTCAACGCGCGTTTGCGCTTCAGATCGAACGCCACATCCATGACAGTTTCGACTTCTTCCTTGCTGAAGTCCAGGTCGCCGATCAAATCTCGACCATGTAAATTTGTTTGCATAAATTAGTCTCCTTATCTATTAACTAATAAAGTTATTTTTAGATTCCCAACCTAATCCCATTCCCCTTCCCTGTTAGGGAAGGGGCTAAAGGAATAGGTCAATGATTTATTCCATCGCGCCAAGCACAAGCGCCAGAAGCGCCATGCGCATCACAACGCCATTAAACGCTTCCTGCCAATAACGCGACCAATGCGTAATATCCACATCGGTTGGGATTTCATCCATGCGCGGCAGGGAATGCAAAAGGATCGCATCGGATTTGGCTTTCTTCTCCAACAGTTCGCGCGTGATCTTATAGTTGGCGGGAGTCAGCCCAACGTCCTTGCCGGAACGCTCATCGCGGCTTTTGGTGTAATCCGGCTGCACAACCGGCTCGACCAAGATCACATCGGCTTCAGCGATTGCCTTTTCAACATGATCCACTTCCTTATAGTTCAGGCTGTAATCCTTGAGTTCCTTCTTGAACTCCTCGGTCAGACTCATTTCAGGCGGCGAAACAAAAGTGATGGGGCAATCGAATTGCGTTAACGCATAAGCCAGCGAGTGCATGGTTCTCATCCGCATATCGCCGACCGCCAGCCACTTCAATCCATCAATGCGGCCCTTCTCGCGCCAGACCGTATAAAGATCGGTCAGGATTTGAGTCGGGTGCTCGCCCCAGCCGTCGCCGCCGTTGATGATCGGGATGCTTGCCCATTTGGCGGCTTCGTGCGGCGCGCCCTGCTGGAAGTGGCGCATCACGATCACATCGCCATAGAACTCCAGCATCTTGACCGTGTCCTTGATCGACTCCTGATAGAAGTCACCGGCACGAGTATTTTTGGCATCCGAGAAACCGGTCACGTGGCCGCCCAGACGATGCATCGCGCCTTCATGGGCGAGACGCGTGCGCGTGGACGGCTGATAAAAGGCCGTCACCAGAGTCTTCTCCTTGAGCAAATCCACGTTCTTTCTGGACCTTGCGATGGGTTCCATTTTCTGTGCGACATCGAACACTTGGAAAAACTCATTGCGCTCGAAGTCCTTCAACGACAGAATATCACGACCAGCAAAACTACGCATACTTACCTCCGATTAGAATTTGAATATTGGATTGTTGACGTTCAAAAATCCTCAGATATTCCTTTTTTCCTTCTTTGGCATCTTACTTGACTTTATCCGCCAGCATCTTTGGGAACAACGCATAAAACTCTGTGGCGGTTACTACCTCATCGAGCGGCACGTTTTCGTTGCGCATGTGCGCGGTTTTCTCATCACCGGGACCAAAGCCAATAGACGGGATGTTCGCTTTGCCAGCCCAATAGGTGCCGTTGGTCGAAAAGTCCCATGTGCCTAGCGCCCGCTTCTCACCCCACAGCGACTCGATCGTGCGCTGCCCTGCCTCTGTCAACGGATGCGCGTCATCCAGCAGCCAGGGCGGATAGAATTTCGAGACCGGAAAAACGAAGCCGGTGTAGGATGGCGCGTCGTAAAACAATTCATCAACCTCAATCTCATCCTGCAAATAATCGGGGATCAATCCTTTGATCTGAGAGATCACTTCATCGCGCGGCTCATTCGAGGTGATGCGGCGGTCAAGATAAATTGTGAATTGATCAGGGACTGCATTGAGCGAAGCGGTGCGCGCTTCCACGTCAGTCACCGCAACGGAAGGATAGCCTTGGATCGGATGATAGCCCATACCAAAGCGCATCCGACGATCCAGTTCGCGGATTTGCGTGATGATCGCCATCATTTTGTAGACAGCGTTGTCGCCTAAGTAGTGCGACGCGGCATGCGCCGATCGGCCGCTGGCGGTAACCTTTAACTCGATACGTCCCTTGTGACCGCGATAGATGCTCATCTTGGTCGGCTCGCCGATTACTACGAAATCAGGCTTGACCTTCGGGTCAACTTCAACGAAGGTATTGGGTGCAATGCCATCACACCATTCCTCCATGTTGCCGAAATAATAGGCCGTGACCCCTTCGAGCAGACCCAGATCACGCGCAATTGCCAAACCGTAGATCATGCCTGGCGTGGAACCTTTTTCATCACACGCGCCGCGTGCATAAAGACAGCCATCCTCAACCTTGCCCACGAACGGATCCCATTCCCATTCGCTGGGATCACCGACGCCGACGGTATCAATGTGCGAGTCATAAACGATGATCTTTTTACCAGAGCCAATGCGCCCTACCACATTGCCCATCTGGTCGAATCGGGCTTCTTCAAAGCCGAGTTTTTTCATCTCAGCGATGATGCGCTCGCCGACCTCCTTGAGCTGTCCATCCATACTGGGGATGGCAACTATATCGCGCAGGAATTGAATGATCGCATCACGCGAACTTTCCACACGCTGTTTGATTTCCTTCTCATACATTGTTTAAACTCCTTTGGCAATTTCAGGCACCCACACGCCGATTGACGTGGAAGCGGAAATATCCCGGAATAAAGTAACTCGACGAATAATCAATCACCTTTCCGGAAATATTGTATAACTGTGAGACAAATTGCAGCAACACATCCCCGCGCTGAATTTCGAGCGGCTTGGCGACATCGGCGGTGGCGTCAATGGCGGAGATCGCTGCACGCGAGACCGTGAGGCGGTCACCGCGATCAATAAGAAAGTCCAACACCGATCCTTTAAACGAGACCGGCAACTGCGAAGGCTTGAGCACCTCTTCAGGCAGGCAATCCACCAAATATGCCACGGGACGCCCATCCGCGCGCATCACGCGGCGCACGCGCGTGAGTTTAGTCGAAAGCGGCACGTTCAATGCCGCGGTATGTTCCTTATCGGCAAGAATGCTTTCAACATGCAAATCGCTCACCGTTACTTCCAATCCAAGGCGATCCGCCATCGTATCCAGACTTTCGAGCATTTCCAAGCCGGCCTCTATGACAGACATTTGCCCCACAACGAATGTTCCCGCGCCTTGCCGCCGGTGAATGAGTCCCTGCGTTTCAAACGTCCGCATGGCTTCGCGCAAAGTGGCGCGTGAGACGCCGAGTTGTTTTGCGAGATCAGGTTCGGATGGAAGACGATCTCCGGCTCTGGTTTTAGCAATCAGCGCGGCGAGATCGGCTTGTAGTCTTTGAAAAGGAAAATGCGACATGGATACCTCATCCCAACGAATTACGTTGCTTCTATATTTTCTCCAGTACCGGCACGAAATCGAATTTCGTTACATCCACGAGACCTTTATCGGAGATACGCAATTCGGGAATCACCACCAATGCCAGCAGGGACAATTGCATATTGGGATTATTGAGTTTGCATCCGCAAGCTCGGAAACCGGCTAATACCGTTTCGGCTTTCTTCGCGACAATATCGGCTCTTTCGGTGGACATCAAACCGGCGATGCCCAATTCAACCAATCCAATCACCTTGCCATCTTTCACAACAACTTGTCCGCCGCCGACTTCGGCAAGTTTATTCCCGGCAATCGCCATCTCTTCATCGTCTGTACCGACCACGATCATATGATGGCTGTCGTGGGCGACCGTCGAGGCGATGGCGCATTTCTCGGTGAAGCCAAAACCGCTGACCAGTCCCACCGTGATCCCGCTCATGCCTTTGTGACGCTGTACCAGCGCGATCTTGGCGACATCCGCCGATGAATAACGAGTGATCTGCGAGGCATGGACTTCATCATCGCTCACGGGAAGCGTCATCATCAGGTGGCGGGTCGGGGCTTGATTTTCAATCACGCCGATCACATGAGCTTTGACATTATCGGTGTGTCCTTTCGGCGCGCGCAGAATAAAATCCTTCGCTTCCAATTCTTTCTTAAGATGCACCGAGTTCTTCACCCAAGCCGGATAGGCAAAACTGGAAAGTTCCGTCTTCCACTTGCCGTTCTCGGCGATCACATTGCCTTTCGCAATCACCACATCCGCTTTGAAGTCGCGCAAATCCTTGACGAGAACCACATCCGCCCAACGACCGGGAGCGATCATGCCCATCTCACGCGTCAGTCCGAAATGTTCAGCAGCATTGATCGTGCACATTTGGATGGCCGTGATCGGTTCGAGTCCATGACGGATGGCGTGACGCAGAACGCGATCCATGTGCCCGTCCTGAGATAATGTCTGGGCGTGGGAATCATCGGTGCAGAGCAGGAATCGCCTTGAGTCCAAGCCTTTCTCGGTGATCGCGCCGATTTGCGATTCGACATCATGCCAAGCCGATCCATAACGAAGCATCACTTTCATGCCCTGACGGACGCGTGCAACCGCATCTTCCAAGCGCGTGCCTTCATGATCATCCTCCGCGCCGCCTGCAATATATCCATGAAATGGAAGTCCGAGATCGGGCGAGGGATAATGACCGCCGACGGTTTTATGCGCGGCGTGCGTTGCCGTCATTTCAGAGATCATTTTATCGTCGCTGTTATAAACGCCGGGGAAGTTCATCATTTCACCGAGTCCGATGATACCGGGCCACGTCATCGCTTCGGCAACTTCTTCTGGACCGATGGAGGCACCCGGTGTTTCAAACCCCGGCGCAGACGGGACACAAGACGGCATCTGCACCCAAACATGGATCGGTTGTTTGGCGGCTTCATCCACCATCAACTTGACGCCTTTGAGTCCGAAGATATTCGCCATTTCATGCGGGTCAACAAACATGCCGGTGGTCCCGTGCGGCGCGACGGCGCGCACAAATTCCGTGACCGTGACCATGCCCGATTCAACGTGCATGTGCGCGTCGAGCAGACCGGGGACAAGGTAGCGCCCGCGCGCTTCGATCACTTGCGTATCTTTGCCAATCGTATGTTTGGCATCATCTCCAACAAACGCAATATGTCCGCCTACGATGGCAACATCGGTATGCGGAATGATCTCGCCCGATTGCACACAAACCCATTGACCGTTACGAATGACAAGATCAGCGGGTTTGCGTCCCATGGCGACATCCACGAGGGAATGAGTCAATTTGGCAGAATTAGGCATAAGTATCTCCAAGTGTCAACGCCCTGCGCTCTTTCAGGGTTGCGACCGCAGGTCGCCTCGCAATGACATTATGATAATAACCTTCTCGCGGCTTGATTATGTTGCTCCACTAACTTCCGTTCATCTACTGTTACCAACTTGCCTTCTTTCACAACAAACTTTCCGCCGACCACCGTGTAATCCACTTTGACCGGTTGGCAGAAGACCAGCGCCGATACCGGGTCATGCAATGCACCCGCGAAATCAAGTTTGTTCATGTTGACCGCAAAGAAGTCGGCGCATTTGCCAACTTCAAGCGAGCCGATATCGGTGCGACCGATCACCGCCGCCCCACCACGCGTGCCAAGCCACAAAGCATCGCGCGCGGTCATCAACCCCACCCCCTTCCCCTCCCCATTTCCTTTGGAAATGGGGAGGGATGAAAGGGAGGGGTCAGAACGAGAATAACCGGTAATGCCATCTTTGACGCGTGACAATAACATTGCTTGTCTGGCTTCGGCTAAAAGATGCGAGCCGTCGTTCGAGGCGGAACCGTCCACGCCGAGACCAACGTTGACTCCAGCCTTGCGATATTCCTTAATCGGTGCGATGCCGGAAGCCAGCCGCATGTTCGACGTCGGACAATGTGCCACGCCACAATGATGTTTTGCAAATGTCTTTATTTCTTCGTCATTGACCCATACTGCATGTGCAAACCAGACGTCATCGCCAATCCAATCCACTTCCTGCATATATCCAACCGGACGATGACCAAACTTCTGCAAGCAGAATTGTTCCTCGTCTTCGGTCTCGGCTAAATGTGTGTGGAGATGAACTTTATATTGACGCGCCAACTTGGCGGACTGCTTCATCAAGTCGCTGGTCACACTGAACGGCGAACAAGGCGCCAAAACAATTTGTGTGAAAGCGCCGGGTTTGGCATCGTGATATTTTTGGATAAGGCGTTGGGAATCTTTCAGGATGGAGTCTTCGCTATCGACAACGGAATCCGGCGGAAGTCCGCCTTTGGATTCGCCCAGCGACATCGAGCCGCGCGAAGCTTGCAAACGCAGTCCAACTATTTTGGCGGCGGCAATCTCATCGTCGAGCTTTGAACCGTTGGGGAAAAGATAAAGATGGTCGGAAGCGGTGGTGCATCCGGATAAAGCCAGTTCCGAAAGCGCGGTCTGAGTCGAGATGAAAATATCATCGGCGTTCAGGCGCGCCCAAATGGGATATAAAGTTTTGAGCCAGTTGAAGAGATTGG
>DATCTP010000365.1:0-5152 GCA_036567885.1 Anaerolineales bacterium
CCGCGCAGTCACTCTCCGCGTTTTAAATCACGCGGTACACGATGGCGGTTATTCAGTTGTTAAAGGACGGGTGATATAAAAAGCGAATCGTTCCGCTTCCTATTCCAAACCTAAATTCACGCCATCGTTATCTGCATCACCGCGGTTGATGTAATGCGCTGCGCTCTGTGCGCTGGACCATCCGCCCCATGACATGAGACCCGCTAGGGAAACATCCGGATCATTACCTGACTTCGTGGCGCCATAGTGCCTGCAATCATGAGGACTCAAAGACTTCAAGCCCGCTGCCGTTCCCAACTGGCGGACTCGTTCGTTGATAGCGCGTACGGTCATGCCCTTGCCTTTGACCAGTGTGCCCATCTTGCATGAAGACAGGATCAAGATGCCGCGCTCGGAGTCGTTATCCTTGGCTAGATATTCAACCAGACGATCCCAAGCGCGCCCGCGCAAGTTGTGCAGCGAAGTGGTGCCGGTCTTAGGTCGGTAGAATGTGATCTGTTTTTTCTCCAAATCAAGGTCTTCGATTTTCAATAAAGAAACTTCGCTGACCCGCATGCCATGATCAAGCAGAAAACACATCATCAACGCATCGCGTCGTGCTTGCGGTGTGTCCTTACGGACCCGGCACAGGGCCATTGCTTGATAATCGTTGATGATGGTCGCGGTGTTCTTTTTGTTGCCCTTGCGCGTGGCAATTCCATTCGCCAGGCGTTTGGCATCCGTATCGATCGCTTCTTTGTGCGTGTATGCTCGAAGACCTTGGAGTTTTAGAATGTCGCTGTCTGGAATGATCCCGGCTTGATTCGCAAGCGACATATAAACCTTGACAACAGAAATGCGGTCGTTGACCGTTTTCATGCTGTATCCATTTTGGATGAGCCACTGTTGAAACGCTTGAACGAGTCCCCAACTGATGCCGCGCCATGCGGCGGGATCAGAATATAAATTACTGACAGGGATACCGGAGCTATCCACGAACTCGGTGAAGAGACGAAGTGCTCCGCGTTGACTTCGCTGTGTGTTGATGGGGCGGCGTTCCTGGTACAGAGTAAAGACTGCACGCGCCGCGGCTTCGTTGGCTTGTGTTCCGAAATCGATCATTGTGTTTGGAAGAGTAGTTAGTGTGTCCATTGAAAGTGTCTCGGTTACTATTTTCACCACGAAATGAGTAAAGTTTAAAAATAAAGGCGCTCTAAAGTCGCCTTACTATTTTCGTGACGAAATGAGTATACCAGAAAGAAAAACGTCTGTCAACCGACAAACGTTTCTTAGTTTCGTCCGCGTCTGGGATCGTTCTTACTCATGTCTCTGGTTTCATTGCGATATTTTTCTACTGACTTTTTTGAGACTAGCCAAGTCTTGCCGCCAATTTTCAAACCCTCAAGTTTTCTAATTCGTATCATATTGCGAATTGTGACAACATGAAGCTTCAGTATTTTGGAAGCATCTTCTGTTGTCATAAACTCTGCAAGATCTGGCATATTACTATCAGTAGGGGAGAGTGAACGGTTCTTGCGAAGGTTGATCATTGGCGGCTCCATGAAATAATTAGAGCCTTCGCATAACACGGTATCAGAAAGGCGGTCCCGACGGGATTCGAACCCGCGATCTCGGCCTTGACAGGGCCGCATGTTTGGCCGCTACACCACGGGACCATTAGCGGGCAGTAGTTTATCACAGGCACAGATGACCGTCAAGCAAATTGTTGTTTTCTACTCAAATCCTGGATGTCGCTACCAATGAGGGCTTACTTTTTTGTAAATGACGCGACCGCATTCATTCAACTTGACAGGGCTTTGTCGTGTGCTAAAATAGTCTCACTATTTCTCAAGATGACACCCACAAGTAAAGGGGTGTTTTCGTAAAGGCGGAGGGTTGTTTTGACCAAGAACCGTACACAACAAATGGTGGATCGCCTGCGTGAGCTTCAAGCTTCGTCGCCGGATATTGAAGCCTCAGCCATTGTCAGCGTGGATGGATTGAGTATTGCATCTGCGTTACCGCAAGGTGTGGAAGAGGATCGTGTTTCAGCCATGTCAGCGGCAATGCTGTCTTTGGGTGAGCGTATTGCTTCCGAGTTGGGCCGCGGATCCCTCGAGCAAGTGTATATCAAAGGTGAAAAAGGATATGTAGTGCTGATGTCAGTTGGTCAGGAAGCTGTGCTGACGGCGTTGGCGCGCGAACAAGCCAAGCTGGGCTTGATTTTCCTTGATATGCGCCGCGCCGCTGAAGATCTGACAAAACTGATTTAGTGGAGACCGTTATGAGCCCTGTTCAAAAGAGTGGTTTGTATTATCCCAACAAATTCGGCTTGATTATTCTAAAGTCGTTGGAAGAGGTGATGGGCAAGAACGGTTTGAACGCCATTTTGAATTTGGCGGGCTTGAATAACTATATCGAGAACTACCCTCCTGATAATCTCGATAAAGGATTTGACTTTGCCGAACTCTCTGCTATCGGTACCGGTTTGGAAGAGATGTATGGTCCGCGCGGCGGACGCGGTTTGGCGCTTCGCGCTGGACGTGCAACGTTTTCCGATGCCCTGAAGAATTTCGGCGCCTTAGCCGGTGTCGCGGACTTGGCGTTTGTTGTTCTTCCGCTTCACGCCAAGCTTCGCATCGGCGTGCCTGCCATGGCAAAAATCTTTAGCCAATTGAGCGATCAACTGAGCACAGTGGAAGAAAAAGATAACGAATATCTTTACACCATCCATAAATGTCCGTGCTGTTGGGGACGCCATAATGCCGATAAGCCGGTCTGTTTTATTGCAACCGGTCTTTTACAAGAAGGTCTTAAGTGGGTTTCGGGCGGCAACGAATTTCGCGTGAACGAATCGAAGTGCATCGCTGTCGGCGATGATGTCTGCGAGTTTGTCATCCAGAAAGAACCGATCGCCTAATGGTGGCTGTCCGTGACAGAAGACAAATCCAAAATCCTTGTCGTTGAAGATGATCTTGATGTGGCGGAAATGCTGAACGCCTATTTCCGCGTTCAAGGCTACGAAGTTTATACCGTCAATTGGGGCGAAGACGGCGTGCGTTCATGCCAGACCGTTCATCCAGATTTGGTCATCCTCGATATTCGTCTGCCCGATATTGACGGTTATGAAGTGGCAAAACGATTGCGAGGCGATCGCCGCACACAAGATATTCCAATCATTTTCCTAACCGAAAAGCGCGAGCGCGCAGACCGCTTGCAGGGGCTTGAACTCGGTGCCGATGATTACATTACCAAACCGTTCGATGTTCAGGAACTGCGCTTGCGCGTGCGTAATTCTCTTCAGCGCATAAGCCAGGGTTCATTGACCAATCCGGTCAGTGGCTTGCCGGAAGGTGCACTGGTGGATGAACATTTGAATAAATGCATCAAGAAGGGTGAACTTGCACTTTTATTGGTATCGCTTGAATATCTCGATGAGTTTCGTGAAGCATATGGTTTTGTTGCCTCGGACGATGTCCTGCGCGCGTTTAGTCTAATGATTGTCAACACGATGCGAGAACTTAATGGCAGTGACGATTTTCTCGGTCATATTGGTGCAGCAGATTTCGTTCTAACGGTAGCTCCGTCCAATCTATCGGCGTTGTATGAACGCCTGCATTCCCGGCTTGATCAGTCGCTCGATTATTTTTATCCAATTAAGGATCGAGAACAAGCCTCGAAGCGCAAAGATCGTCTTGCCGTCAAAATGTCTGAAATGCCTCTGTCAGGCGCGGGACGTTTTTCAAATGCAGAACAGTTGAAGGTTGAGTTGCTGCATAGAAAAAAATAGGAAACACGTTGCGCATCACAGTTGTTGTTCCAACTTATAACGAAGCGGAGAACCTGCCCAAATTGGTCTCCGCTTTATTTACACTTCCACTCGACTTGCGGATTCTCGTCGTGGACGATAACAGCCCTGATGGAACTGGTTTCATCGCGGATGAACTCGCGAAGCGGAATCCGCTTATACACGTGATTCATCGTGCCGGGAAAGAAGGATTGCGTTCCGCCTATTTGACCGGCTTTCGCATCGCTCTGGACGATGGGGCGGATGCCGTTGCCCAAATGGACGCGGACTTTTCGCATGATCCCGTTAAACTCGTTGAGATCGCTTCGCATTTGCAGACGTGCGATCTAGTTATTGGCTCGCGTTATATTGCGGGCGGCGCCGTGGATGTTCACTGGCCGCTATGGCGCAAAAGCCTTTCGGCATTCGGTAATTTTTATTCACGCGTGATCCTTCGTTTACCTCAACATGATGTTACCGGTGGATTTCGACTCTGGAAGCGCGAAACATTGGAAGGAATGCCATTGGATCGTGTGCGTTCTAATGGTTATGTTTTTCAAGTCGAAATGACGTATCTAGCGCATTGTCTCGACTATCAAATAGAAGAAATTCCCGTTTATTTTCCTGACCGCCAAAACGGAAAATCAAAGATGTCTTTTGCGATTCAAGCCGAGGCGGCTCTACGCGTTTGGATTGTATGGTGGAGTTATCGCGATCTGCGTAATGCAGGGAAAAGCGCAAGACTCGTTAGCGCTAAGTAGATAAAATTATTTATCGGTTTTCGATCTCTGCATCAATCTGACTTAACCGATTCCATTCATTTAAGTTCAAAGTTTCTGCACGGCGTTTGGGATCAATCTCTGCTTTGGCAAGGAGCGACTCTGCTTCTGTTGTTGAAATTCCCAATCCTGCGGAAAGCGAATTGCGTAAAGTCTTGCGCTTTTGGCTGAATCCTGCTTTAGTGAGTTTAAAAAAAACAGGGAGCAAAGAAGGCTGGATTAGCGGTTCTGAATAAATTTCAATTTTGACTACAGCCGAATCAACTTTGGGCGCGGGAAAAAATGCGTGTGCAGGAATGTGCGCCATAATTTTTGGCGCGCCGTAAACTTGAACGCTTAACGCCAGCAGACTCATATCGGGCGGCGTGGCGCAAATTCGTTCCGCGACTTCTTTTTGCACGGTGAGCACAATGCGTCGCGGCTTTGGTTCTGATTCGAGTAAATGCCGTATGATGGCGGATGTAATATTATATGGAATGTTTGCCGCGACAATGTATTCGGCGGGAAGTTCTAATTCTTTTGACGTAAGGTCAAGGATATCGCCGTGAATTAAACGGACGTTGGCGTAAGGCTTGAGAATGGTCTGTAAAACGGTAACCAATTTCGG